>JBOGVX010000166.1:0-9946 GCA_050693165.1 Actinomycetota bacterium
ACGTTACCGAGGACCGCTTCCTGGCGCGGTGCTTCGCGTTCGGCTATCCCAGGGGTGACCTCTACCAGGTCGATCCGTTCGGGGAGCTAGACCCGGATCCCGAGCACGAGCGCTCGTTCGCGGCGACCCGCGCACGCGTGCGGCTGGTCCTCGACCGAGGCGTAGTCCTCCGACCCGCTGAAGTCTCCCGGATGATGAACGAAGCGGGCCTGACGTTCTCGGAGAGAGTTTTGGCCTCGATGGGTGCGGCGGTGAGACTGTGAGCGTCGACTCCCCCGCCCCCGCGCTCGATAAGTGCCGCTCATGCAAGGCGGACGTCATCTTCGTCCCGAGCGCTAAGTCGGGGAAGCCGCTGATCCTCGACGCGAAGCCCTCGAAGGGCGTTGTTCTCGGCCGAGGTGTCCCGTTCGGCCACATCCCGATGCAAGTGGCCAACGTCGTCGACGTCTACACGGATCACCACGTCACCTGTCCGAACGCGGCTGACTGGAAAGGAAGGACGAGGAGCTCGTGACGGATACCAAGAGAGCGATCCCCGTCGACGACTTCTTCGATCACGTCGCCGCTCGTTTGGAGGAAGGGCGACGAGTACCCAAGCCTGAGCCCTCACGGGTCCAGCCGCACGAGGGCTACGTGTGCCTGGTGCCTGGGTGCCAGTACGCGAGTCAGCTGCGTAGGGAGGTCGGCGCCCACGTCGCAGACGTTCATCCTCAGTGTCCGTACTGCGAACACCGCTACTACGACGACGGGGCGCTTGGCGCTCACATAGATGGAGAACATCCGGACGGCCGGGTCACGTTCGGAGCCTCGTGGGTTGTCGCCTCGCGCATCACAGACGAGATCGCGCTGGTCGCTACGGCAACCCTCGACCGTCAAGGACTCGATGAGAGCGACCCGCGACTGACTCGGGCCTGGCGCAACGCGATCGCCAAGCGCCTGATGGAGAAACCGTGAAGTGTCCCCGGTGTGGACGCGACGCCAAGCACAGCAGCGTCACTGACGAGCATTACTGCCCCACGTGCGGCTGGTCCGACAAGGAAGAGCTCGAAGGGACGGGCTGGTGAGCGACGTCCGGCGCTGGAGGAAACGTCGCTGGCGGCAGGATCCGCGTTGCGCGTACTGCCGCGTTGTGACCGTGCTGCGTTGGGCAGATCCCCGAAAGCCTGCACCTCTGAACCTCGCAACGGTTGACCACCTCAGGGACAGGTACGACCCGACGCGCCACGAGCCCGCGAACGGCGAGGTACGCCGCGTCCTCGCATGCTGGAAGTGCAACCACGACAGAGAGCGAGCTCGGACGGCCGCGCTGTCGAAGAAGGAGCTGTGGAGACGCAGTGGCCATTACGACCGAATGATCGCCAAGGAGCAGGCCGCTCATGGGTGAGAGGTGAGAGGAGGAAAAGCATGAACCACTTGGATATAGATAAGGTGACGCTCAAGTCTGGAGCTCACAGCGGGCCCGACGACGGGATGTGCGTCATGGAGGCCGTCGCCTACTTCGCCGGCGAGCCGTTCAGCGATCGCCCGCGATGCACGTCGCCTGTCATCGGGGCGTTCCTGCGCTCCTGGAACGACGGACTGCCGACCGACCAGGACCGGGCGATGCTCAAGCCCTACATCCCGAAGGTCGTAGGCACCAACACGGGCCCGGCGGATGACGAGAAGCGTGCCTTCCTGGCCATCGACTGGCTGATCCGAGAGTGCACGCCAGCATGGTTGCGGCTCGCGGGCCTGATGGACAAGGCCGAGAAGCTCGGGCAGCTCGCGGAGATCCTCGACTACACCTCCGCATCCTCAGCTCGACCGGCTATTGAGGGGGCAGCGGAGGCAGCGCGGGCAGCGTGGGCAGCGGGGGCAGCGGGGGCAGCGGGGGCAGCGCGGGCAGCGGGGGCAGCGGAGGCAGCGCGGGCAGCGCGGGCAGCGGAGGCTTCTGCTTCACCAGCCGAAGTTCGTAAGCGTATCGAAGAGGCGATCGAGAACGAGCTCAAGCCGGTGACGAAGGGCCTGCAGGTCTCGGCCCTGTCACTACTCGACCGTATGGTGGCCGTGGGTCGATGAGACGGTCGAAAAGACGCCCGATTGAAGAGCGGTTCTGGGAGAAGGCCGCTCGCGGGCCTGATGATGAATGCTGGGTCTGGCTCGCGGCGAAGGTCAATGGATACGGAGTCATTGGTGCAGGAGGTAAGCACGGGCGCAACCGGCTTGCTCACCGACTGTCCTATCAGTGGGCAGTAGGGCCGATTCCTCCTGGCCTTGAGCTAGACCACCTCTGCCGCAATCGTGCGTGCGTCAACCCCGTTCACCTGGAACCCGTGACAAGCGCCGAGAACAAGCGTCGCAGTCCCCTCGTCGGACGGTCCCCCTCGGTCAATAAGCCGGGAGGCAATAACGGGAACGGGCTGAAGCTCGTCTGTGCCAAGGGACATCCATTCGACGAGGCCAACACCTATTACCGCCCTGGCGGTGGAGGGCGAACGTGTCGAGCCTGCAATCGCGACTCAGCAGGGAGAACCCAGAAGGTAAGGCTCGACCGGATGATCGCCGTTGGACATAAGGACACCGCTGCCTGATGACCCTGCCCCAGCCCTCCGTGCTCGTCGAGGCAGCGAAGGCCCTGCAGGGCGACCTGCACCGGCTGGTCAGCGACTACAAGTGGGCGCACTCCATCGCCTTCGGGGGGAAGTCCTCGCACCCGACGAGCGAGGAGATAGAGGCCGGGAAGACCGTGACGAAGGAGAGCATCAGTTGGTCCGATCCCACGGGCCAGGCCGCGGTCGACTATCGGCGCCACGTGCGATCGAACCTTGGCCACGCAGCCGGGGCACTTCAGCGAGCCACCAGGCAGATCGACGCCGGCCTTCGGTCCCTCAGCGAGATCCTCGGAGGCCGCTCCCCGGGGAAGACGCCCGAGTCCACCTACCACTGCCAAAACCTGCGGTGTCAGAACGTGACGCACGGGCCTCGGGGACAGCACGGCGACGAGTGCAAGAAGTGCAGGAAGGGAACCCTCGAGGATGTCACGGGAAGCAAGCTTGTCTCGGGTGCGGAGTACGCGGAGTCGGTGGAAGCCAAACGCCGGCGCGAGGCGCGTGGGCAAGGTTGGGGTGACGCATGACCACTGAGCACACGCCTGGACCGTGGTGGATAGATGCTGACGAACCCGGAACGGAGCACCAATACCTCCACATCTCTGCTGGTACGCCGAGGAAGCCTCAGCGCATCGCCAGTATGTACTTCGGTGAGGGCCGCGCCGATGCCCGCCTCATCGCCGCCGCTCCCAAGATGGCTGAGGCGTTGAAGAAACTATTGAGCCACGGAGTACCGGATGGTCCCGGTTTCATGGTCGATAGGGAGTGCGAAGAAGAAGCCCGTGAAGCCCTCAAGGAGGCTGGTATCGAATGAGCGACCTCGCACTGAACGACGAGATGTACGCGTGGCGAGCAGACACCCAAAAGGCCATCGACGGGCAAGAGGCCGATGGTTGGGAACTGGCGTTCGCTTCCCGAGTTGTCTGGCTGGTGAACGAACTAGAGCGCGTAGTGACGCTGAAGCAGGAGGCTGGTGTAGATGGGTAACATTCCGCTCGACTCTTACCGAGAACTAGAGCAGGAGGTAGGTCGCCTCATACAACTCAATTCCGACCTGCTCGAAGCGTTGAAGGAGCTTTTGGAGTTCATCGAAGCTCTTCCACCCACAGTTACATGGGCCGGAGAAGGCCGCGAGGACTTTGCAGCCAAAGCCCGAGCAACGATAGAGAGGGCGAAGGAGAAGAAGTGACCAAGACCTTCTGCGACAGATGCGGAACAGAGATGCTGAACAACAACCGGCTCGTCTACAAAGAGTACGGAACGGATCGGAAGGAAGCGTTCGGGGTTGAGGTCATGACGAAGACCGGTGGGACTTGGAACGGAGGGCACCTGTGCCACGACTGCGTGCGCGAACTCGTTGCTGCGTCTGTGATGACCCAAGAGACGCATGAGGCGGGTTAGCGAGTGAGCGCCCGATCTCGGAATCCCCTGTGGTGCGTGACCTGCGGAGCCAAGCCGGCCTATGCCAGAGGAGAGTGTAGAACCTGTGCCCAGTACCGCCGTCGCCATGGTCGAAGCCGCCCGCTGGAGCTGGCTGAGCGCCAACCGGAGCTGAACTATCGGCGATTTGCTCGGGGTGTGGAGCAGGGAAACGCGAAGCAGATGCTTGCGTGACAGAACTACATGGTGGTAACTTTCGTTCGGCTGGGCCAATCTGCCCAGAGGTGTCTCTTCAGTTCCCCCCGAAGTAGCCGTTACCCCTCGCACGAACTGAGAGGGGCAGAAGGAGAGAAAGACCTCTCCCGAGAGAACGCTCAGGAGAGGCCAACGTCATTCAGCGGGTGCGCTTGACTGTTTTGCCGAGCGCGGTCGTGTGGTCGATGTCGAACTGCGAACTGTGGACCGGGACAAAGCGGCCGTCGGCGAGTTTGACCCAATGCCAGTCCGGCTCGGGAATCTCCGCCGGGCCGTCGTAGACGCCGACATCGCCGCGTGTCACGGAGTCCTCGAACCTAGTGCTGTTCTTGGTGGCCATAACCCCGAGGTGTTCTGTGGTGAAGATCACAGGATCACCTGCTTTCATTCGGGTCACCTCCCGTCCGCGAGCGGTTCTCGCACCTACCATTATGAAAACGGGGTGGGTGAAACCCCTGCTCAGATGGGGTTTCAGAAACCTACCGTGCAGGTCAGAGACCTAAGGCCCCCTGACTTGACAACGGAGATGTGCAAAACGTCATGCTCAGAGCCAGCGGGTAGGGTCTGCTTCCCCCTCACGCGAAACTTTTTTGGAGTGACCATGAGCTGTCCCGACCACGACGACGGTCCCGAAGAAGAACGTAGGTGGAGGCAGGTAGACACAGCCATCCCCACTTGGGACGAGGCCACCGACGCCCGAGAGCGAGCGGCCTCCCGAACCCAAGAGGTTCCGTGGCGAGGCAAGAAGAGACAACGAACTGTCAAGTTGACCGAGGCCCCGGTGCTCATGGCAGTCATCGCCCGCCCCGACCTGAGCTACCGAGAGATAGCGGATCTGTACGGGATCTCGGTCGAGCAGGTGAGGCATGCCGCTAGACAGGCTGGAGTTCGCAGGGCCCGAGGACGCAAGCGGGTCCGGGTATGAGAGCCGAGGACTGCAGGTGGATCACACGGGATGGTGGTGCCCAGGCTCAGGTGCGCTGTCCCTTATTGCGGTGTGTGGCAGGACGCAGGACGTGGACTCCCAGCAGATCAGAGGCGAGGTCTCGATGCAGTGCTCGACCGAAGGTTGCACGTTCCACGAGACCCATGACCTCAGCGCGTTCCTCTGGCCTCCAAGGTTGTGAGGCTCACCGCTTCCCCCTTTAGGCCCGTTGCAAGCGAACGTGATGGGCGCGTCATGGTGTACCGGCAGGGAGAAGTGCGGATCGCGGGTGGGGGGGGCGATAGGCGACGGGAAAGCGCAATGCGTGTGAGCACTCCGCGTCCGTGCTTTCTCATTCGGCTGGAATATCTCGGGAGGCCCCCCATGGCACAGGGCAGGCAGAACTCATGGGCCCGTATCCCCCAGTCCAAGCGTGACGCTCTCCGCCGCGCCGTCTTCGAGCGTGACGGTTGGAGGTGCCAGATTAGGGCTCCCGGCTGCACCGGAGGCGCTGAGGAGCTCGACCATGTGACTCCTCGGCGCAGTGGTGGAGCGGTCTTCGATCCCGCCAACGCCAGGGCATCGTGTCGGGAGTGCAATCGGGGCCGCCGGCCAGCCCGTGAGATCTCGATCGCCGGGGCGAGCAGGAAGTGGTGACCCGGAAGCGAAAGGCACCTATTCGGAAGGGCGCCAGGGTCACGAACAAGCGGAAGGGCGTCACGAACAAGCGGAAGGGCGCCAGGGTCACGAACCGGGCGGCGATTGAGCAAACGCTTCGAGCGATCCCCGGGGAGGCCATCGACGCAGCCCGTGTCCAGATGCTCCGCTCGCTTGCGGCTGCCGTCGACACCGACCCGACGAACGCCCAACTGTGGAAGCAGTACCGGGAGGCCCTGGCGGACTTGCTGAGGGAGGACAGTAGTGTCGACGGTGACCTCCATGCGGCGCTCGAAGCGATCCGAGGCGCCGCCCAGATGGGCGACACCCAGGCGTCCTGACCGAACTACGCTCGGACCTCGGGTCGCGAAGGTCGCGGAGTTACTCGGCGTCCCCTTCATGCCCTGGCAGCGTCAGGTGGCCGATGTGGCCTTTGAGCTCGATCCCGAGACGGGTCTGCTCGCCTACCGCGAGATCGTGCTGACCATTATGCGCCAGCACGGGAAGACGACGCTCGTCCTCGCCGTCGAGGTGGACCGCTGCCTTGCATGGCAGAGGCACCAGCGCGTCGTCTACACCGCCCAGACTGGGCAGGACGCTCGGAAGAAGCTCATCGAGGACCAGGTCCCCGTGCTCGGGGATTCTCCGCTGTGGGGGGCCGTCGATCGGGTCTACGAAGCCGCCGCCAACGAGCAGATCCGGTTCCGCAACGGCTCGAAGATCGGTTTGTCGGCCTCCTCCGTCGGTGCCGGGCATGGGCGGACCATAGATGTCGGTGTCATCGACGAGGCATGGGAGGACGAGGATGACCGCCGGGAGCAGGCGCTTCTTCCGGCGATGGTCACGGTCGCCGATGCTCAGCTCTGGGTCCCGAGCAACGGTGGGACCAAGCTCAGTGTCTATCTCAAGCGCAAGGTGGAAGCCGGACGCCACGCAGCGATGGCTGATCCCGGCCGCGGGACCGCGTACTTCGAGTGGTCGATTCCTCTTGAGGAGGATCACACCGACCCGGCCGTCTGGTGGGCGCGGATGCCAGCGCTCGGCTGGACGATTACCGAGGCCGCCGTAGCGCACGCGCAGGAGACAATGGAGGACAACGAGTTCCGACGCGCTTTCGGCAACCAGTGGACCGAGGACACATCGGACAGGGTCATCTCCGAGGACCTGTGGCGGGCCGTATGTCATCCGCGGGCGAAGCCCTCGGGCCGGCCGCGGTTCGGTCTCGACATCGCCCACGACCGATCCAGCGCCGCCATCGTAGGTGCCGGCGGGGGCGCGGCCGAACTGTTAGAGCACCACAGCGGCGTCTCCTGGGTCACCGAGCGTGCCAAGGCTCTCCACCGCCGGTGGAAGGGGCCCATCGTCATCGACGGGGGCGGCCCCGCGGCCGGGATCGCCGACGAGCTGGAGCGGGAGAAGGTCAAGGTGGAGCGTCTACAGGGCGCGGCCGTGGTCGCGGCTTGCGGGCGTATCTACGACGCCATCGCCGACGCCACGATCAAGGTTCGGACCTCGGGAAGACTGGATGCGGCAGCTGGCGCAGTGCGGAAGAAGCCGGTCGGTGACCGGTTCGTGTGGACGAGAGCGGCCTCGGCGGGCGATATCACCCCGTTCTTCGCCCTGACCCTGGCGCTCGCTTCCTCAGGGTCGTCCCGGAAGCCGCTGGTCGCGTCCACCTGAGACGAAAGGCTCCCGATGAAGCTGAGAGAGCTCTTGTTCGCGCTCGTCATGGTAGTCGGTGGCGTCGCCATCGTTCACGGCGTGGGTCTCATCAATCGGCCAGCCGCGTGGATCCTCGGTGGGGTTTTTGTGATCGCTCTGGCGTGGCTTTTCCTCGGTGAGGTTCCGTGAGGCCGATAGCGCGGCTGCTCCGGCGGCCGAAGGCGTTCCGGCAGCCCCCCTTCTGGGCGAACGAGTCGGTCCCCTGGTCGTCGCTCATCGGCGAGAAGGAGCGGATCGAGACCTCGTTCGAGGGGATGGTCCAGGGGGCCTACAAGGCCAACGGGATCGTCTTCGCCTGCATCCTGGCGCGGCTTCTCGTCTTCTCCGAGGTGCGCTTCCAGTATCAGCGTTTCGAGGGTGGGCGGCCCGCCGAGTTGTTCGGTGACCCGTCGCTCGGTCTCCTTGAGCGGCCCTGGCGGAATGCTACGACGGCGGAGCTCCTGGCGCGGATGGAACAGGACGTGTCGCTCGCCGGGAACTTCTACGCGACGGTCGTCGACGACGCCAAGGGCCGCCGCATCCGCCGGCTCCGGCCGGACTGGGTCACGATCGTAACCGGCAGCCGCTCGGGGAGTCCGTTCGCGCTCGACGCCACGCCCGTTGGTTACATCTACCAGCCTCGGACGGGGCATGTGGTGAAAGACGAGCCTCTGATTCTGAAGCCCGAACAGGTGGCGCACTACAGCCCGATCCCGGATCCCGAGGCACAGTGGCGAGGGATGTCGTGGCTCACGCCGGTGCTCGGGGAGGTGAAGGCCGACAAGGCGGCGACCCGGCACAAGTTGAAGTTCTTCGAGCACGGCGCCACGCTCGGGGCGGTCGTGACCTACGACAAGGAGATCTCCGAGGAGGCCTTCGGCACGTTCGTCGCGCACTTCAAGGATCAGCACGAAGGCTCTCAGAACGCCTACAAGACGCTTCATCTCGGCGGTGGGGCCGACGTGAAGATCGTCGGGGCGGACTTCTCCCAGATGGACTTCAAGAAGACCCAGGGTGCCGGGGAGACTCGCGTTGCCGCAGCGGCGGGGGTTCACCCGGTCATCGTGGGGCTCTCGGAAGGATTGCAGGGCTCGGCGCTGAACGCTGGCAATTACGCTCAGGTGCGTCGGCGCTTCGCCGACATGACCATCCGCCCGCTGTGGCGCTCGGCCGCTGCCGCGCTCGAGGTGCTGGCTACCCCGCCTGAGGGGGCGCGCCTTTGGTACCAGGACGCCGACGTCCCCGCCCTTCAGGAGGACGTGAAGCAGGAGGCGGAGATCCGCAGGACCCAGGCCCAGACCATCGTCGCCCTTGTGCGCGACGGGTTCACCGCCGAGTCGGCCGTCGCCGCAGTCACGACCGGCGACTGGGCCCGGCTCGAGCACACGGGCGCTCTCAGCGTGCAGCTTGTCGAGCCGGGTGCCAACGGCCAGCCCAAGGAGGCAGCCAATGCAGCTCAGTAAGCGCAAGGAGATGCTCGCCAAGATCGCGACGGGCGGGCGCTGGTACGACATCCGCAACGCGGCTGGGCCCGTCGCCGAGATCCGCATCTACGAGGAGATCGGCTGGTTCGGGGTCACCGCGGAGGACTTCGTGCGTGAGCTAGACGAGGTCACCGCGCCTGAGATCACGGTTGCCATCAACTGCCCGGGCGGTGACGTGTTCGACGGGATCGCGATCTACAACGCCCTTCGGGTCCATCCCGCGAAGGTCACGACGCGGGTGGACTCGCTCGCCGCCTCAGCCGCCTCGGTGATCGTTCAGGCCGGGGACGAGCGGGTGATGCTCTCGGGTAGCCAGATGATGATCCATGAGGCCTGGGGGATCTCCATCGGCACCGCGGCCGACATGCGGGAGTTCGCCGACCTCCTTGATCGCCAGTCCGACGTTATCGCTGGCATCTACGCGTCGCGCTCGGGCCGTGAGACCTCCCATTACCGGGAGTTGATGGCCGGCGGCGACGCCTGGCTCACCGACTCCCAGGCCGTGGAGGAAGGGCTGGCCGATCAGGTCAGTGACCCGGGTCCGGCCGAGCAACAGGCCGCGGCCGCGGCGAACGGCAGAAGGCTAAGCGAGCAGATCGCCTCCGTCCTAACGGAGTCTGATGAGCTCGTGGACCGGCTCGCAGAGGTCGTAACCCTGCGAACCGACCAGGGCAAGGCCGTCGACGACACCTGGCGGACCAGGTCCGACGTCGACCGGCTGAAGGCCCAGATGGAGCGGCTCTCCGCGCTGCTCGACGAGCAGGACGGGGAGACCACCGACCCGGACGAGGAACGCGTGCTCGACCGCGAGTACGCACGGTTCGTCCAGATCACGCAAGGAGTGTGAGAACCATGACGTTCGATCTCAAGTGGGCGGCGGGGAAGTTCCCCGCGCTGAAGGACGCGCTGGGCAAGCTCGACGCTAAGCGCAAGGAGCTGAAGGCCATCTTCGAGGA
>JBOGVX010000167.1:0-9186 GCA_050693165.1 Actinomycetota bacterium
GCCCTGGAGACCGCGCCAGCCGCGATCGAGCGGATGCGAGTGGTGGCCGCGCACCTCGACCAGATGTCCGGCCGAGAGCTGGTGGTCCAGACCGACCGGCAGATCACGGCCGTCGACCCGGCCGGCGAGATCCTGTGGAGCCGGGAACCGCTGGAGGCCCGGAACGTGCTGGTCGCGGCGCGTGAGCCGGTGGGCGAGCGCCTGTGGATCCAGGGTCCGGTTACTCCAGGCGCCGGGCTCCCGGCAGCTTCGGTCGGCGGGGTGGCGCTGGCACCCACGGAGCACCTCCTGGGCCGCTACCGCCTCTTCGGGCTCGACCCACTCACCGGCCGGGGCGATCGAACCATCCCCCTGATGGGAGTGATCACGGGCCTCACTCGCCTGGACGTCAACGCCGATGGGGTGCCGGATCGGATCATGGGTGGCGCTTCGGAGACCGTGTTCGCCCTGGACGGCAGCAGCCAGCGGCTCCTGTGGAGCCGGTTCCTGGGGGACCCGGCGGTCGACGCGGTGATGCGGGGAGAGCACCCGGGAAACCCGGTCGTGGACATCCTGACCGAGGACGTCAACGACGATGGCCGGCCGGAGCTGATAGTCGAGTCTCTCCTGGCCGTGTTCGCCCTCGACTCGACCGACGGGCGGATCGTCTGGTCGTACGAGCTGGCCCCCACGCTGGGGAGCGGCCGGTGGAGCGGCTTCGAGCTGGCCGACCTCACCGGTGACGGGGTGCGGGACGTCGCCCTGGGCACCTCGTCCGCCCGATCGGGCGGATACAACGCGATCGAGAACGCCCACCTGCTGGCGATCGACGGGACCAGCGGTACCGTCCTGTGGCATCACCCGTTCCCCCCGCCGGTCAAGCGCGTGAACGGGCTGGACGTGGGCGACGCGGACGGCGACGGCACGCCCGACATCGGCGTCGCCCTCGAGTCCATGGGGACCCCTTGGCTCTATGCCGTGGCCGTGATCGACGGCGGCACCGGCGTGCCGCTGTGGCAGCGAGCCGAGCGAGACCTGCCCGGGGGGAGTCCCGCGCCGATCAACGCGGCCAGGATGATCGACGCCGGCGCCGACGGCGACGCCGATCTCGCCGTCATCACGTGGTTCGACGGGACCGACGGCGTGGTCGTGCGGACCCACGACGGGCGGACCGGTGATCAGGTGTGGATCCATCCAGTGGGCAGCCCCGGAGCCCCCGGAGCGGAGTTCGGCTACGGGTTGTACCGGGGCCGCCTGGATCCCCAGGGCCCCGAGATCCTGCTGGCGAGCGCAACGGCCGAGGTCGACCTATCGAAGGTCGGGATCGTCGAGGGCAACTCCTCGGACGGACAACGCGTGTTCTCCCAGACGCTCCCCCAGCATCCATGGGACGTCGAGATGGGCGACGTCACGGGTGACGGCGCCGGGGACATCGTTGTGCCGTGGGTCGATGGCTTCGGCGTGATCGACGGGGCCTCGGCGCTGGCGGGAGACCCGTCCCTCCTCGGGCACCTGGTCGATAGGCGCCCCACCAAGGTGAAGCTGTTCGACGTCGACGGCGACGGCGTGCTGGAGATCGAGACCTTCCGGACGCCGCAGGGGTGGCCGCTCTACGTCGGGCATCACCTGCTCAGGGACGACTTCGGGCCCGGCAAGGCAGTCTCCACCGTGGACCTGGGCACGCCTGGGCCGTGACTCCGTTCCTCAGCCGGACGTCAGCCGCGCAAGGGGAACCTGGCGAGCGGCTCGTACCGGGCGCCCCTGGGCGATAGGTGACTCTGGAACAGGACCACCTCGCCGACGCCGAAGGAGGAGGCCTCGACCTCCGATCGTCCGAGGTCCTCGGCGTCGACCGGCGCGGGAGGGTTGAGGCGGGCCACCGTCAGGTGAGGGGTGAACCCCCGCTTCTCGGGCGGGAAGTCCCTCTCCAGCTCGCGGTCGAGCGCGGAGGCCAGGGCCTTCAGCCCGCCCTCGTCTTGCAGCCCGACCCAGAAGACCCGGGCCTTTGTGGGCCGCGGGAAGACGCCGAGACCGTCGAGCTCGAACCGGAACCTCCGGATCCCGGAGGCGGCGGCGCCGCACGCCTCGTGCACGCGATCGACGAGCCTCGGGTACGTGCGCCCCATGAACTTCACGGTGACGTGCCAGTTCTCCGGCTTGACCCACCTCGCGTTCGGCAGGCGCTCCCGCCACGGAGCCACGGCTCTCTCGATCTGATCCTTGGCGCGCTGTGGGATCTCGACCGCGGCGAAGAGCCGGAGAGGCTTCGCCTCCGAGCTGCCGGCCCGGTCCCCGGCCATCAGGCCTCGCCGAGCAGCATCCGGCGCAGGAGGTCGAGCGACACCTGCTCCGCCCAGCGGCGAACCTGCTCGCGATCCCCCGGCGCCCGCAGGTGCCGCGCCTCCTCACGATCCGGCGTGCACACGGCGACCCATACATCGCCCGGCGGATGGCCTTCCAGCGGAGCCGGGCCCGCGACGCCGGTCGTGGAAAGGCCCACGTCGGCCCCGAATACCTTCCTCACGCCCCTGGCCATCTCCTGCGCGCACTCCTCGCTGACCATGCCCGGGCCCTCGAGGACCTCCTTCGAGACGCCGAGCACTTCGCGCTTCGCCTCCTCCGAGTAGGCCACGACCCCGCCGGCGAAGTATCTCGAGGAGTCGGGGACGCTCACGATCCGCTCGGTGAGGCCACCGCCGGTCAGAGACTCCGCGCACGCGATCTTCAGCCCTCGTGCGTAAAGGAGCTCGCCGACCACCGCCTCGAGCTCGTCGTCGTCGGTCCCGAACACCGCCTCGCCGAGCCTGCGGCGGATCTCCTCCTCGACGGGCGCGATGAGCTTGCGAGCCTCCTCCCCGGTCTCCGCCTTGGCCGTGAGCCGCACCTTCACCTCGCCCGCCGACGCCAGGTAGGCGATGGTCGGGTTCGTCGATGCCTGGAACAGGTCGTCGAGCAGCTCCCCGACTCGCGCCTCCGCGATGCCGACCACCTTGATGACACGGGAAACGATCCCGCCGGGCCCGACGAGCTCACGGAGCTCGGGGATGATCACTCCCTCCACCATCTCCTTCATCTCCGCGGGAACCCCGGGGACCGCGTACAGCGTCGAACCTTCCGCATCGCAGATGAGGCCGGGCGCGGTGCCTCGCTCGGGCAGGATGTAGCGTGCGCCCTGCGGCACGTCGGCCTGGACCAGGTTCGACTCCGGCATCTCGCGACCGAGCCGCTCGAACTTCTCGCGCAGGTAACGCTCGATCTCCTCCTGGCGTTCGAGCTTCACGCCGAGCGCCTCGGCGATCCCCTCGCGAGTGATGTCGTCGCCCGTCGGGCCGAGGCCGCCGGTTATGATCAGCACGTCCGCCCGCGACAGCGCTAGCTCTATCGCCCCGGCGATCCGGTCGACGTTGTCCCCGACGACCTGATGGTGCATCACGTCCACGCCGATGTCGGCGAGCCGCTGGGAGATGTACTGAGCGTTCGTGTTCGCGATCTGGCCTAGCAGTATCTCGGTCCCGATACCGACGACCTCGGCCTTCACCGGCGTTCCGCGGGCGCGCGCCGCCCCGCTCCGAGGAAGTAGTCGAGCCCCGACCACACGGTCAGCGCGACCGCGAGCGCGAGCACGATCCGCCGAGTCGTCTCCGCGCCTGCCCCGAGCGGCAACAGATAGAGCGGCACGAGGATCATCTGCACTGCGGTCTTCGCCTTACCCCACAGCGACGCCGGCATCGCGATCCCGCGCGTGCCGAGCCGTGTGCGGAGCAACGAGACCGCGAGCTCGCGGCCGACGATGACCACCGTGGCCCACGCGGGGAAGTCGCCGGTGGCGCTCATGGCTATCAGGGGAGCGCTCACCAGAACCTTGTCAGCCAGGGGGTCGAGCCACTGTCCGATCGTCGTCGAGTTCGAGTACCGGCGAGCGAGCCAGCCGTCGAGCCCGTCGGTGAACGCCCCGAACACGAAGACCGCCGCGGCGATCGAGGCGGCCGTGTGGTCCTCGGAGAGCACCAGCACGACGAGCACGGGCGCAAGGAAGATGCGCAGAACCGAGATCAGGTTCGGCCAGCCGAGGCCGAAAGGTCTCAGGGGACCGTCGGCGTCGATCCTTCCTCCAAGAAGCTGTCCGGTGTGAACGTGCGGAGGTATCCCCCCTCGGGGCTCCCGTCCTGCGCGATGCTGTGGTCGTTGACCACGAGGAGGAACGTACCGCCCTGCGACGCCTCCACTGAGATCGACTCCGAGCCCTCGAACGAGCGCTGGCCTCCCTCATCGAGCGTGAACTCGGCCGGCTCTCCCCCATCCACCGTGACGATGAAATCGGTGTCCACGTAGGCCTCTATACCCACCGCGACCGTTCGCTGGGTGAGACCTCCGCGCGGCGGAGCCGTGACCTCGGCGGGTGACGGCACCGCGTCCGAGCCGCGTCCGATCAGGCCGATCGCGGCTGCGGCCGCGAGGACCACCAGCGCGGTTCCTCCGGCGAGCAGCCAGTTCGGCCGTTTCTTCTCGGTGAGGACCAGCGCCTCGGTCGGAGCGACCGTCACGGCACGCTCCACCGGCGCCGGCGGGGGCTTGGTGCGACCGTAGACGCGCTCGTACGCCGACACCACCTTCTCGCTGTTCAGGCCGAGGTACTTCGCGTATGACCGCAGGAATCCCCTGACGTACACGTCGCTGCCCAGGGTCTCGAAAGCCTCGCGCTCCAGGGCGTCGAGATAGTCGGTCCGGACTCGTGTCTCGCGGGCGGCCTCCTCGAGGCTCTTGCCGCGATGCTCCCGCGCGCCGCGCAGGGCCCGGCCGATGCCGGTATCTGTTTGCTGCTTCACGTCTGTGTGGGTCCCTCCCACACCTATCCTACAGAGAGGCGCCGGCCCCACCCTCACGTTTCGTGCTCAGCGCCGGATCCCCCCTTGTGCACATGCACGAAGGTTCGGCGCCTCGGGGGGCGAATCTCCTCCAGTAGCCACCTAGGAGGAGCCCGCGATATGCGCCCGATCCGCACCGCTGCACTCGTCTCTGCCCTGCTCGTAGTCCTTCTGCCCGCCGTGGGCAACGCCGGACCCGATGCCGTCGCTCACGGCATCACGTCGGCCAATGTCGAGCACATCCGCTTCGTTCCGTTCGAGGAGTACAGCGCGACCGGGGCCAGGCTCGTCGGCAAGTACCTCTATCTGACGAGCTGGAGGAACATGTCGATCTACGACGTCTCGAACCCCGAGGATCCGCAGCTCGTCAGCTACACGCCCTGGGCACTGCCCACGACGACCGACACGACTCCCGACCCCCACAGGTTCGAGAACGAGGATGTGGCCACGGACGGCAAGATCCTCATCTTCAGCGAGACCGGCGCGACCCTCGTCGGCGGCGGGTTCAACCGCTACCGCGTCTACGACGTCACGAACAAGGCGGCCCCGGTCCAGATCGCAAACGTCGAGGGGATCGGACAGCACACGATGACGTGCGTCGCCGAGTGCAAGTACACGTACGGCTCGGGCGGCAACATCGTCGACCTGACCAACCCCGCCGACCCCAAGCTAGTTGCGAACTGGCGGACGATCACAGGAGCGGGCAACGCTCACGACGTTCGCGAGGTGGCGCCCGGGCTGGTCGCGGTCTCGAGCGGCCAGGGCCAGATCTTCGACACGAGCGATCCCGTCAACCCGAAGATCGTCTCGATCGCCGGCGCCGGAAACGCGAAGCCCGCACACTCGAACACGTGGCCGAACGGGACCGACAAATTCCTGCTCGGTGCCTCGGAGACGAACCTCCAACCTCAGTGCAACGGCACCACGAACGGCGCCACAACGACGTGGGACATGAGCACCTACCTGAAGGGCACCTACGACTTCATCGACGTGTGGAGGGGCGACAACGGCATCCTGTTCGACGGCAGCCCTCCTGCGAATGCCCTGGGGTGCTCGGCTCATTGGCTGGAGGCCTCGCCGGCCTTCCACAACGGCGGCGTGTTCGCGCAGGGCTACTACGAGCACGGCAGCCGCTTCTTCTACGTGAACGGTGCCGGGAAGCTTCGCCAGGTCGGCTACTTCGTTCCCTTCGGCGGATCCACGTCGGCGGTCCACTGGATCACCGACCGGATCGTCTACGCGATCGACTACACCCGCGGCATCGACATCATCCGCTGGAACGGCGCGCTGCCCGCGGACCCCGACTCGGCGGATGCGATCACCCAGCTGAACGCCACAGCCGGAGGGGCAGTGTCCGGCACGGCAACATTCCTCGGCGAGAGCACCCCCAACGTCATCGCCGAGGACCCGCCCAACGACGGGCCCGGAGGCGCGAACAGCGCCCCCATCGGCATTGACATCACCAAGGTGAGCGTGTCTCAGCCCGACGCCACGTACCCGGAGCTCGTCGCCACATGGGACGTGTCCGCTCTGCCGAACCCGGTCACGGGCATGCAGCCCGAGAACGTCAGGTACGTCTGGTCGTTCCTCGCCGGCGGCAAGACCTGGTTCGTCCAGGCAAAGGCCTCGGCCATCGCCCAGTCCACCACACCTGACGACCCGACCGGCACCATCACAAAAACCACGCGAGCCTTCCAGCTCCGAGGGAACTGCGGCGTGATCCCGGGGGACCCCGTACCCGTGGGCATCACGAGCTGCGGTCACCTTGCCTGGCTGGACGGGTCATTCGATGCCGAGGCCACCACGGTGAGCGTTCGGGTTCCCCTGGGAGCCTCGTTCGCCCCGGAGATCGCGTCCGGCGCCGTACTGAAGCCCGTTACATCCGGCGGAACTGCCGACATCTATGCGGCTCTTCAGGTCGCTGCGGACGCTCCCCAAACGCGTGACGTGGTCACCTACGAGACGGAGTGGACGGTGCCACAGAGCACCGTGGCCCTCGGCACTGCTCCGGTGGGTACCGACCCGAGCACGGTGACCTACGGGGCTCCGGTCGTTGTCGGTCCGGACGGGGCGTTCTCGAAGAATCTCGGCCCGATCGCCGCCGGCCAAGCCGTGTTCGCCAAGGCGTGCTTCGGCAACACCTGCTCGTACAGATCGGTCGCCGTTTAGCCAAACAGCATCTTGCGAGGCCGTCGCCCGGGGGAGGAAGCCCTCGGGCGATGCCTTTCCGGGTTGAGGAGCCGGGATCAGCCCACCGCTTTCTTCACGAGCGCGGCGATCCTCTTCTCGTCAGCGGGTGTCAGCTCCTTCAGGGCGAAAGAGGTCGGCCACATCGCGCCTTCGTCGAGCTTGGCGGTGTCATTGAAGCCGAACGTCGCGTACCTGGCCTTGAACTTGTCCGCGCTCTGGAAGAAACAGACGGCCTTGCCGTCCTTGTTGGCGTAGGCGGGCATCCCGTACCAGGTCTTGGGCGAGAGCTTCGGCGCGCTTGCTTTGACTATCGCGTGGATCCGCTTGGCCATAGCACGATCGGGTCCGGGCATCTCGGCGATCGCGGCGAGCACGGCCTTTTCGTCATTCGCGCCGCGTTCCTCCGCCTTCAGCTCTCGGGCATACGCTTTCGCCGCAGCTCGTTCTTCGGCGCTCCAGCCCTTGGAGGTCTTGCCTTTCGCGGTGGTCTTGGTGGACCTCTTGGTCGCCGCCTTCTGTGGGCTCCTTCTCTCAGGCATTGCGGAGTACCTCCTTCGTCGTCATCAACGCTTCTCCTGGATGCGGATCAGGTTGCCCGCGGGATCGCGTAACGCACAGTCGCGGATCCCGTACGGCTGCTCGGTCGGCTCCTGGACGACCTCGGCATCGCCGGCCTGGAGCCGCTCGAAGGTGCCGTCGAGGTCCTTGGTGGCCAGGTTGATCGAGGCGTAGGTTCCCTTGGCCATCATCTCGCCGATCGTGCGCCGCTCGTCGTCGGTGACTCCTGGCATTGCCCCCGGCGGGTAGAGGACGATCGACGTGCCGGGCTGGTCTACGGGACCGACCGTGATCCAGTGCATCCCCTGGTACTCGACATCGCCCCGGACCTCGAAGCCGAGGATGTCGCGATAGAAGGCCACGGAGCCGTCCGGGTCGGTGTGCGGGAGCATGGTCTGGTAGATAGTGATGTCCATGCCGTCACACTAGCTGTGGCTCGGTGGGCGGTGCTTCTCGATTCCTGATCGGTCTGGTCACCTGTTTCGCCAAGCACGGCGGCATCCCCATGGTGGCCCCCGCCTCACGGCGCCGGTAGGTGCTGGGAGGCATGCCGACCAGTTCGGTGAAGCGGGTGCTGAACGTGCCCACGGACGCGCACCCGACCGCGAAGGAGACTTCGGTGACGCTGAGGTTGCAAGGACGCAGCAGCGCCATCGCGCGCTCGATGCGCCGCGTCATGAGGTAGCTATACGGCGACTCGCCGTAGGCCAGCCGGAACTGGCGGCTGAGATGCCCGGCCGACATGTGCACGCCGCGGGCCAGCGACTCGACATCCAGCGGCTGCGCGTGCTCCCGATCGATCCGGTCACGGACGCGGCGAAGCATCGCGAGGTCGCGCAGGTGCTGCACGGCGACAGCTCTGCCGGTCACCCTCTATATCGTGCCACGTCGCGTCGGGGGTGCCCAGCGCCTACGCGTCCGCGGGAGCGGTCGTCTCGGTCCATTCCTCCCAGGTCATCAGCACATCTCTGGGCTTGGAGCCGACCGACGGGCCGACGATCCCCTGCTCCTCCAGCATGTCCATGATGCGGCCGGCTCGCGCGAAGCCGACCTTGAGCTTGCGCTGCAGCATCGAGGTCGAGCCGAGCTGCGAGCGGATGACGAGCTCCTTGGCCTGCTCGACGAGGTCGTCGTCGTCGCCGCTGCCGTCGGACTCGTACTCGTCGTCGGTCGGGGGCTTGCCGAGGCCCTCGATGCCCTCGACGTAGTCGGGCTCGGCCTGCTGGCGCACCCAGTCAGCCACCGCGTCTATCTCCTTCTGGGTCACGTACGCGCCCTGGATCCGGTGGGCGCGGCTGGCCGAGGACGGCTGGAACAGCATGTCGCCGTTGCCGAGGAGCTTCTCGGCGCCGTTCGAGTCGAGGATGACTCGGGAGTCGGCCCCGCTCGCCGTCATGAACGCGATCCGCGAGGGGATGTTCGCCTTGATGAGCCCGGTCACCACGTCGACCGACGGGCGCTGCGTGGCAACCACCAGGTGGATGCCCACGGCCCGGGCCATCTGGGCTATGCGGCAGATCGCATCCTCGACGTCGCGCGGGGCCACCATCATCAGGTCCGCGAGCTCGTCGATCACCACGAGGATGTAGGGAAG
>JBOGVX010000168.1:0-2329 GCA_050693165.1 Actinomycetota bacterium
CTCCACACCTCGATGGACACGGGAAGCGACGGCAGGTTCGACTACCACGCGAACCCCAGTCGCCGGCCATGGCTCGAGGGTGCGGAGAACGAGGCGTACCAGGTCACGATCGCAGCGGAGGGCAAGGAGCCGCTGGCGCAGACGATCGCCGTCTCGCGCGGCGACGTGGTCGACCTCGGCACCGTCCAGCTGACTTGAGGCCGCTCGGTCGGCGAGGAGTCGTAGCATCGGGGCGTGAGCCCCACTTCCGTTCTCGGTGATCTTGCCGGTACCTGGTTCAGGGAGACGTTCGGGGAGCCCACACCCGCACAGGAGATCGCCTGGCCGGCGCTCGCTCGGGGCGAGTCCGCCCTGGTTGTGGCCCCCACCGGGTCCGGCAAGACGCTCGCTGCCTTCCTCGTGTTCCTCGATCGCCTGGCGAGGGAGCCGGACAGGGAGCGCGAGGGCGTTCGGGTCCTCTACATAACCCCGCTGAAGGCGCTCGGCAACGATATCCACCGCAACCTCGAGGTGCCGCTCGAGGGTATGACGCGGATCGCAGGGAGGCTCGGCCGGCCCGGGCCGGGGATCACGATGGGGATCCGCAGCGGAGACACGCCGCAGCGTGAGCGCACCCGGCTGACCAAGAACCCGCCGGACATCCTGATCACCACTCCCGAGTCCCTCTTCCTGATGCTGACCTCGGAGCGCGCGGCCAAGACGCTGGCCTCAGTTGAGGCCGTGATCGTCGACGAGGTGCACGCGCTGGCGCCCAACAAGCGTGGGACCCACCTGGCGTTGTCACTGGAGCGGCTGGCCTGGCTCACGGGGCGTCCGATCCAGCGCATCGGTCTGTCGGCGACCGTCAAGCCCGCGGAGCGAGTCGCCGCCTGGCTTGCGGGACAGGAGAAGGGCGAGCCGAGGCCGATCCAGGTGCTCGACTCGGGAGGCAGGAAGGAGATCGATCTCACGATCGCCTCCCCGGTTGACGACTTCCGCGAGCTACCCGGCGAGAGCGTGTGGCCCAGTGTCTTCGACCAGCTTCACGAGCTGGTGCGCGACCACAAGTCGACCCTCATCTTCGTCAACAACCGGCGGCTCGCCGAGCGAGCCTCCAGGCAGATCAACGAGCGAGCCGGCGAGGAGATCGCGCGCGTTCACCACGGAAGCCTGTCTCGCGAGAAGCGGTACGAGGTCGAGGCGATGCTCAAGGCCGGGCAGCTTCCCGCGCTCGTCTCAACCTCCTCGATGGAGCTGGGCATCGACATAGGGTCCATCGACCTCGTCGTGCAGATCGAGAGCCCGAAGAGCGTCACGGCAGGGCTGCAGCGAGTCGGCCGCGCCGGTCACCTGGTGGGCGAGGTCGCGACCGGCCGGATCATCCCCAAGTACCGCCCCGACCTGGTCGACGCGGCCGCCGTGGCGCGAGGGATGCTGCGCCGGGAGATCGAGACGACCGAGATCCCCGAAGGATGCCTCGACATCCTCGCGCAGCAGATCGCGGGGATCGTGAGCGTGGCGGACTGGACCGACAAGGAGCTGCTCGAGCTCGCCCGCGGCGCGTACCCTTTCCGCGAGCTCGACCACGGCAGGTTCGAGGCGGTGCTCGGGATGCTCTCGGGCAAGTACCCGGCCGCCAGGTTCGGCGAGCTTCGGCCTCGCGTCGTGTGGAACCGATCCAACGGCGAGGTTCGAGCGCGGCCAGGTACCCGCATGCTCGCCGTGACCAACGCCGGCGCGATCCCCGACCGCGGCTACTTCAGGGTGATCCACTCCGGTACCGGCGCTCGGCTCGGTGAGCTCGACGAGCAATTCGTGTTCGAGGCGCGGCCCGGCGACTCGTTCCTGCTCGGCTCGGCGGTATGGAGGATCGAGCACATCGACCACAACGAGGTACTCGTGACGGACGCACCCGGCGCGATGCCCACGATCCCGTTCTGGGAGGGCGATATCGCCGGCCGTCCATACGAGCAGGGCGTGCGCGTCGGCGAGTTCCTGGCCGAGGTCTCCGAGCGACTCGACGACCCGGACGTCGAGGCGTGGCTGCGTGAGGAATGCGCACTCGACGAGCGCGCGGCCTCGAACCTGCGGACATTCCTCGCCGAACAGCGCGACGCGGCGGGGGAGCTGCCGACCCATCGCACGATCCTGATCGAGGAGTTCGACGACGAGCTCGGCGACCGGCGAGTGCTCGTCCATTCACCCTTCGGAGCGCGAGTCCATCACGCATGGATGCTCGTCGTGCGCGCTCGCATCCGGGACACGGAGAACCTGGACGTCGAGGCGATCGCTGTGGACGACGGGTTCATGCTGCGGCTTCCAGGGCGCGAATCCCCGGCGCCCGTCGACC
>JBOGVX010000169.1:0-29997 GCA_050693165.1 Actinomycetota bacterium
GGACTGCACATCGCCGGCCTCGACCCTGTCCAGGAACTCCGAGTAGGCGATCTCCTCCGGCGGCGTTGTGAAGGCCATCTGGAGCAGCCAGAGGGCCGCGACCCCCAGGAGAACGTAGGCCAGCGTGAAGCGCCAGCGACGGCGATCGCCGCCGCCGCCGCCGCCTCCGAAGTCGAATCCCTGCCAGCGACCTCGCCGGTTGTCGTTGTCAGCCATATCCAGAGCCCCGAAACGACTGGGGACGAACCCATGTTCCCACACATCGGGGGCGTATCCTGGCCGGGATGGCAGATCCCGGCACCGCGACCGACCGAGCGCGCCTCGAGGAACGATTCGAGAGGGAGGCGCTGCCCCTCATGCCCGAGCTCTACGCGGCCGCGATGCGCCTGACGCGCAACCCCTCCGACGCCGAGGACCTGCTCCAGGAGGCCTTCCTCAGGGCCTACCGGGGCTTCGCCTCCTTCGAGGAGGGGACGAACTTGAGGGCCTGGCTCTACAGGATCCTCACGAATGCCTACATCAACACCTACCGCAAGAAGCAGCGGCAGCCCCAGACGATCTCGACCGACGACGCTCCGGAATGGTACCTCTACGACCAGCTCAGGGACGAGGGGCGCGAACCTTCGGCGGAGACGGAGGTCCTCGAATCGCTGCCGGACGAGGAGGTTCAGGAGGCGCTCGCCGAGCTCCCCGAGCAGTTCCGCATGGCCGTGCTCCTCGCCGACGTGGAGGGCTTCTCCTACAAGGAGATAGCCGAGATCCTCGATATCCCTATAGGCACCGTCATGTCCCGTCTCCACCGGGGAAGAAGGGCGCTGGAGAAACGGTTGTGGAGTGTCGTGAGAGAGCGCGGATTGGTGAAGTGATGGACTGCGACGACGCGCTCCTGGAGCTCGAGGCCTACCTGGACGGCGAGCTCGGGGGCGACCTCCGCATCAAGGTGGAGGGCCACCTCACCGGCTGCTCCCACTGCTTCGAGCGAGGGGAGTTCCGCAGGAAGCTCCGAATCATCATCCGCCAGAAGTGCGCTTCCGTAGGGGAACTGCCCCCGGCGGTAGCCGACAGGATCCGCAGCGCCATCTCCACCTCCGACTGAACTTCCGCCCCAACCGGCCAAACCCCCGGCACCTCGGCGCCGAATACCCCTCAGATGCGAGGGGCAGTCAAGGGAACGAAGCCCGGCCGCATGCCGCGGCCTTCTAGGGCTACTGAGGGCGAGAACCGCGTCTGCGCCGAGCCCGACTGCTCGACGATGCTATCCAGGTACAACCCCCGAGAGCGCTGCTGGCAGCACACCGACCTCGCCTTCCCGAACTACCGTGGCCGGCGGCTCGCCCCAGACGCCCCCTGATTTGCCCGTTTACTCCTAATCTGACCCGGAGCGCGTTAACCACAGACCGAACCTCTCAGTCGTTTCCCGCGGTCTCAATGCAGTCAACAGCACTGAACCTGTCCTCTGTCTAAAATGCCTCTCCAGGGGTATACTTCCCGACAGGCCAGCGGGGGCTGGCTTGGGCGAGCCCGCAGTCCCCGAGAGGGAGGGAGAGATGGCGCAGAACAAGGGCGCCGAATACCTCAAGACAGCCGAGGTAGCCGACATCCTCCATGTGTCACCGAAAACAGTGACGCGTTGGGCGAAGGATGGGAAGCTGCCGCACTCACGGACCCTCGGGGGCCACAGGCGGTTCCCCGCGGGATCGATCCGCAAGATGGCGGAGGGCCTCGTCCAGGTCGGAGGGGTCGAGTAGGGTCGTCGGCCTGACATGGCCGACGAAGTCAGATACGAGGTTCGCGACCACGCCGCCTGGCTGACGATCTCCCGGGAAGAGCGCCGCAATGCCCTTAGTCCCTCGGTCATCCAGGGACTCATCGACTCACTCGCCAGCGCGACTGTTGACGATCGCGCGCACGTCGTGGTCATCACCGGGGCGGGGGATCGCGCCTTCTGCGCCGGCGGCGACATCGGCGGCTTCCAGCAAGCGGCCGAGGGACAGGACGTCGAGTCGGCACCCGCGGCGATCGCACGCCTGCTCGACGCGCTGTGGTGGCATCCGAAGCCGACGCTCGCTCGAGTCAATGGGAAGGCTCTGGGCGGAGGATTCGGGCTGATGCTCGCGTGCGACCTGGCGGTCGCGACCGACGATGCCGAGATGGGTACGCCGGAGATCGACATCGGCCTGTGGCCTCACGTGATCACGGCGGTGATCCAACGCCGCGTTCCTCGGGGTGTCGCGCTCGAGCTGATGCTCACCGGGCGCCGGATGCCGGCCGACGAGGCGGAGCGCTGGGGCATCGTCAACAGGGTCGTTCCGCGCGGCGGTCTCGACGAGTCGGTGCAGGAGCTCGTCGATCAGATCGCGTCAAAGAGCCAGCACGTGTTGCGGCTTGGCAAGCGCTCGTTCCTCGGAGCCGAGGATCAGCCGTGGGGACCCGCGATCGACCATCTCAAGGAGAAGCTCGCCGAGAACCTGAAGGCCGAGGATCTGGTCGAGGGCGTGACGGCCTTCCTTCAGAAGCGCAAGCCCGACTGGAAGAACCGCTAGCCGCCCACTCGGCTTGGGATGGCCTCGACGGCCATAGCGAGCCAGGCTTCCTCCGCTTTCTTCTGCTTGCTCGCGCCGAGCAGGCCTCCCGACATGGCGCCGCCGGCAGTCCCGCGGCTGTGCACGTCGAGCGAGACGCCCGTGCCGCCCGCGCCCCCCGCAGTGGTGATCACGATGCGCATCGGCATCTTCATCTTGTTGCGGAACCCGCCTGCCAGGTACGCGGCCTTGACGCTGCCACCGAGGTCCATGACGAGCTTGCCCGCTCCGTTCTCGACCGTCGTGCCCCCCTGAGCGGCGAGCGCCGACTCGATCGCGGTCCGCACGTCCTGCTCGTTCGAAGTCGACTGTGTTTGAGCTACCGCCACGCTTCTTCCTCCTCGTCGGGGTTCGCGCCAGCCTAACGCTGTCCTTCCGGAACGGGCAAAGCGATGGTCGCTCGAACAGCGGGCCCTCGTAGTCGAGGGCTAGACTGGCGCGAGCGGGCCCGGGCAAGCATCGGGGGGCTGGCTCCCGGCGAAGGGCCTCGAGGAGGTGGCCGCCATGGCCGACCCCAAGTCGCCGCAGGGCGCCGGCGATCAGAAGCGCGCTCCCACCCTCACCTACTCCGGTCCAGACATGCGCGGGCATGCTACAGAGCTCCAGGAGAAGCGCGAGGCCGCTGAGGGCATGGGCGGCGCGGAGCGTATCGAAAAGCAGCGCCGCGAAGGCAAGCTAACCGTAAGGGAGCGGCTCGACCTGCTCTTCGACAAGGGCACGTTCAACGAGATGGGGCTCCTCGGCCACCACCAGTCGGCCTCGCCCGCGATGCAGGGCAAGTTCACTCCGGCCGACGGCTGCATAACCGGCATCGGCGAGATCGACGGCCGCAAGGCTGCGGTCATCGCCTACGACTTCACGGTCATGGCCGGCTCTATCGGCATGGTGGGAGAGCTGAAAGCCACCCGGATGCGGGAGCTCGCCCTTCGTGAGCGGATCCCGGTCGTTTGGCTCATCGACTCGGCGGGCGCGCGGATCCAGGAAGCGACGGGCTCGATGTTCGCTCGGACCGGCGATCTCTTCCGCGAGCAGGTCCACATGAGCGGCGTGGTGCCCCAGGTCGCTGCGATGATGGGGCCCGGCGCGGCGGGCACGGCCTACATCCCCGGGCTCGCCGACTTCGTGCCGATGGTCAAGGGGACGTCGCACATGGCGCTCGGTGGGCCACCTCTGGTCAAGGCCGCGGTCGGCGAGGACGTAACGGCCGAGGAGATGGGCGGCTCCCAGGTTCACACCAAGGTTTCGGGCGTTGCCGACCTCGAGGTCGCCGACGACGACGAATGCATACGCGTGGTGCGAAAGTACCTGGGCTTTTTCCCGTCTTCCAACCTCGAGCGATCACCGCTTGCGGATACGAATGATCCGGTAGATCGCGTGTGCGAAGCGCTGCTCGACATCGTCCCGGCGAACCCGCGTCAGGCTTACGACATGCGCAAGGTCATCTCCGAGATCGCCGACGATGGCGAGTTCTTCCCGATGAAGCCGGACTGGGCGAGGAACCTAGTCACGGGGTTCGCGCGCTTCGGGGGGCGTACCGCTGGGATCGTCGGGAACCAGCCGATGCAGCTCGGGGGCGCGCTCGACGTCAACGCCGCGGACAAGGCGGCCCGTTTCGTCTGGCTGTGCGACGCGTTCCACATCCCGCTCGTGTTCCTGATGGATTGCCCGGGCTTCCTGGTCGGCTCGGCCGTGGAGAAGCAGGGCATCATCCGCCACGGCGCGAAGATGCTGTTCGCCGTCGCGGAGGCCACCGTGCCGAAGGTTACAGTCGTTCTCCGCAAGGGCTACGGCGCCGGCTACTACGTGATGAACGGCCGCGCGTTCGAGCCCGACCTCATCGTCGGCTGGCCCACCGCGGAGATCTCGGTCATGGGACCGGAGGGCGCCGTCAACATAATCTTCCGCAAGCAGATCGAGGCCGCGGGAGATGCGGAGGCTCAGGACGCGATGCGCAACCAGCTCATCGAGACCGTCCGGGAGCAGATCGGCGCCTACATAGCGGCGGGCTGGTCTTTCGTCGACGACCTGATCGATCCAAAGGACACGCGCAAGGTGATCTGCCGGGGGCTCGAGATGTCCGAGACCAAGAAGGTGGAGCGGCCGTGGCGCAAGCACGGCGTACTCCCCGTGTAGCGATTTCTGGCAGACTTCAACCGAACCCTGCCCGCGACCCTGGAGAACAACGTGCTGGAGGCAACAGCCGGCCGACCCGACCAGGAAAGCGTCTCGCCTCCTGCCCTTCGCAGCGAGCCCCGAGACCTGGACGAGCGCGCGATCTCGCCTCGGCTTGCCCCCGCCCTGACGGTTGCCGGAGGCCTGCTGTTGGCCCTCGGTGGGATCGGGACGTGGGTTCGGGCGACGAGTCTTCAGCCCGGGGCCACCACCCTTACCGAGGTGTCGGATCTGACCGGTTCATCGGAGTCCGGAGGCTGGATCCTGCTGGTGCTCGGCGTGATCACCGCGGCCTCGGGACGCGCCGGGCTGTCGAGCTCCAGGCGAGTGCGAGCGATCGGTCCTGGCGTTGCTGTGCTCGCAATCGTCTTCGCGTCAGCGCGGCTCGCGCTGATCGATAGCAGAGCCGCGCAGATGGCCGAAGAGGCGACCTCCTCGACCGGCATCGAGGCGTACCACGCCGGCTTCGGTTGGGGGGCGTGGCTGATGCTGGCCGGCGCCGTTGCTCTCGGGCTTGCGCTACTCGCAGGCGGGCTGCGAGAGCTGGACCTGCGGAGGAGCTCGGAGTGAAGGCTCGGGGCGCGGCGTTGCTCGCGGTCTCGGCCCTCGTGGCCGTCGCATGCGGGGGCCACGGGCTTCAGCTCGTGAGAGAGGTCGCCCCAGTCGAGCCGGGCGCCACTCCTGCCGGCGACGAACTGGTAGCCGACTTCTCGGAAGGCGGCGCCGGGGGAGGACAGGCTGCGACCGCGGTCGGCGGCGGCGCAGCATCGGCCGCCGGTGGAGGTTCGTCGGGATCCGGCGACGCGGCCTCGGGCGGAGGCGGCTCGGCCGCCGCGCCAACCGGAAGGTGCGCGACGACCTCCAACCCTTCCCAGGGGTTCACCGAGGACTCGATCAAGATCGGGACGGTCCTGCCGTTGTCGGGCGCCCTCCGGCCTCTGGCGGAGCAGGTATCCCGGGTGATCACGACATGGAGCGAGGAAGTCCTGCCCACGATCGACCATATCCCGGGCCCGCTGGAGGACCTGAACTGGAACTGCCCGTCACGGCCGGGGATCTTCGGTCGGCAGATCGACGTGAAGATCTACTCATTGCAGTCGGCGACCCCCGAGGAAGCGCTGGCCGGCATGCGGAGGCTGATCGACGTCGAGAAGGTCTTCCTCGTTCGCGACTGCTATCTGCAGGACAGCTTGATGGGGCCGGCCACTGCGTACCAGAACTCGAAGGGCGTACCCGGCATCTGGTGCCATTTCGGTGGGATGCCGACACCCCAGCTGGCTCGGTGGAACTTCAATCCCGGAACGGATCCGCTAACGCAGGCGGCGATCCACATCGGGTACCTGATCAACGAGCTCGACAAGCAACGGATCGCGGTGCTGGCAGATCCCACCGACGAGGGCTCGATCGTACGGGTCGTCAGGGCCGTCGCTGCGCATCTCGGTCACCCGATCCCGGACGCATGCGTCGTGTACAAGCGGTCGCAGGAAGCCGCGAACGGCATGCGCTCAGAGGTGGCGCGGCTCCGGACATGTTACGGAGCGGGTCAGGCCCCCGACGCGATCTTCGCCGGGGACGCGCTCCAGGCCGTGTTCGGCGCACTGGAGGCAAAGAGCCAGGGCTGGCGGCCCGCGGACGCCGGCGTCCAGTGGTCGTGTACCAACCCGTCGTGCTGGGTGCAGAGCCTCGCCGAGGTCTGCGGCAACGCGTGCGAGGGGATGATCACGGACGCGTCCTCGCTGCCCGGCGTTCCTTGGGCCGATCCCGGAAAGTATCCGGCCGTCGAGAACCTCCGGCGCACTCATGCGGAATGGTTCCCCGGTGAGCCGAAGGACGCGATCACATACGGCGCCGTCTCGATCAGCAGCGGCATCGCGCTCTGGCTCACGATGGCCGGGCCTGACCTATCCCGAGACAGATTCCGACAGACGGTGGAGGGACTCGACAACTGGAGCTCGGGCATCGGACCGATCATCGATACCGCGCCCAACGACCATTATGGCGCGAGGGCCCTGTGGCTCCTCAAGTACACGGGGGGCGCTCCGTGGTTCGACGACGTCTCCGGTGATTTCCTGACGTTGTCCGACGTCGGCGTCCCCGAGGCGGTGGTGTATGGCTAGGCGGCACGCGGCACGCGTCCTCCTACTGATGGTCGTGACCGGGACCGTGGCAGCCCTGGCCTCGCCCGCCCTGCCCTCGTCTGCTGCGCCGGGGAAAGCGGAGCTGCGCTACACGATCAGGGAAGCTCGCGGGTACGCGTATCGCGTCACGCTGCGGAAGGAAGTCATCGAGGGAGCGAGACAGGCCGAGCCCTGCGACCCGGCCGAGGATCCATATCAGTGCGACACGACCAGATACGAGCACCAGCCGAACTGCGCGGAGCAGCTGACGACAGGTCCGGCCGGTGATGCACCGGAGGTGAGACAGGTGCCGGGGGCCAAGCCTTTGGAGGGTGGGGCCGGGAAGCACGAGGGCGCCGGCTCCGAGCCACCTACCGCCAGCCCGGTCGCCCTCAACGAGCTGCTGAGCCTGGCTCATCTGGGACGGGTCGGGGACCTCGTGGAGGCGGGGGGACTCGCATCGGACAGCTACGTCGACCTCTCGGGCCGGCAGGAGCCGACGATGCACACGGAGAGCGACGTGATCCCCGGTACTCCTTCATACGAGGAGCGGTGCCTGGACGAGGATCCGTCACACCGCTCCTACCGTCATTTCCTGTCGCGGACGAACGGCAAGGCTCCCGAGACCTACCACCTGGCCGAGTGCCGGAAGGATGACTGCTCATTCGACCGCGCGCTATTCAGCGCCCAGGACGTGATGGCCCGGACGATCGTCCATCTCAGGGAGCAGCGTGGAAAGGTCATCGGCCAGATCCAGGCGACGTTCCAAGACGCCGTGTGGGGCAACGGGGCTCTCGCGATCGACAGCGTGGACACCGTTCTCTCCTTCGAGTCCGACGGGACGGCCGAGGGCCTTAAGTGGTCGGTGGGAACGACGGCCAAGGGAGTCACCCTGGGAGGCAATCCGGTGACGCTCCCGACGGGCAGGCTGCTGGGCACGCCCGACCTGCAAGCCGGGGTGGCGGCCCCTTACGTGAGCGCAGCCGAGGACGGCTCGAGCCTGAAGATCGTGGCGCCCGGCGTCGTCGTGGCCAGCAGGGAGCAGACCGCCTGGTTCGGTGGTGCGCAGGTCGAAGCGACGTTCCCCCGGCCGGCGCCAGGTGGAGGCGCGGCGGCGGGGGGCAACGCTGACGCCGGAGGGAGCGAGGGCTCCGCGACGGAGGGCGGCACAGCCGGAGGCACCGCGGCCGGCGCATCCGGGGCGTCGACGGATGGTGCTGTCGGGTCCGCCGGAGGAGCTGGGGCCGCAGGGTCCGGCACGGGAGAAGGCAACCCCGCGACGACGCCGGTGTCCGGCGCTGCCGCGGGGGTCTTGGTCAATCGGTTCGAGACCGATCTGCCCTTCTACCTGATCATCGGGCTGGGTCTGTTGGGAGCGCTGTTGATAATCGATCGCTGGATGAGACAGTTCCCCGCCGGCGTGGCGCTTTCGTATTACCCACCCTTCTCTCTGATCGACCGGCTCTACCGAACCTTCGCGAAGTCGTGACGGCGGCGGTACCGGTAGTCGAGGTCACCTTCTTCGGGCTCTCCGCCGGCGCGGTCATCGGGCTGCTTGCACTGGGTCTGGTGCTGATCTACCGGACCACGGGCGTGCTCAACCTGGGGCATTGGGCGATCGGTCTCCTTTCCGTCGTCGCGTACATCTTCATAACGGGCGCCGGTGTTCCGGCGCCACTCGCTGTGGTGGTGGCACTCCCGTTCTCGGTGGCCGGCGGGATCGCCGCCTACCGCTGGGTGTTCCGCAAGATGTCTCGCTCCAGGCAGATCCTGATGATCCTGGTGGCGGTAGGCGTCGCGCAGACGTACTCCTCGCTGGCCGCATTGACGCTCAGGTTCGAGGCGTTCACGCGCCTCGAGCCCTGGCTTCCGGTGCGCGACTGGGAGCTCATGGGGGTCAACGTGCGCTCGACCGACCTCGTCACCGCAGCGGCAGGGATCGCCGTGGCGGTCGGTTTCCTGGTGTGGTTCCGCCGCGCGCGGGCAGGGAGAGCCTTGCGTGCCGTGGCACAGAACCGCGAGGCCGCGCTGCTCGCGGGCATCGACGAGGAGCGGGCCTCGATGCTGGCCTGGGGCATCGGCTCCGGGTTATCGGCGCTGGCCCTGCTGCTTGTCCTGCCACACGTGGCCGGAGCGCAGGGCGGTCTCCTCACGGCGTTCGACGTGAGCCCGCTGGGAACCTTGCTGATCCCGGCCTTCGGCGCCGCGCTGGTCGGCGGGCTCGTGAACCTGCCGATGGCTCTCGTTGGAGGCTTCGTCTTCGGGCTGACTCGCGAGCTGCTGGTGCTGGCGCCCAAGCCGTGGAGCGACCTGCGGCCCTCGGTGGCTGCGATCCTCATCGTGATCCTGCTGCTCCTGCGAACCGAGCGGCTCTTCGCCAGCCGCCAGGAGCTGGAGGCCCTGGAGTCATGAGCGTGCAGGCGGCGGTCGAGTCGGCGACTCCCCCGTCCGCACGGGACCCCCAACCCGCCGCGCGCCCGCGGCTCTTCAGCTCGAAGCATCTCGTGGCAGGCGCGGCGTTGCTTCTCGTCGCGTTGCTCCCGGTCCCGTTCGGCGATTTCGGTTTCTTCCTCGGTGCTTTCGCGGCCGTGTACGCGATGATAGGACTGTCGGTTGTTGTGGTGACCGGCTACGCCGGGCTGATCTCCTTGATGCCCTACACGTTTGCCGGGATCGGCGCGATGGCCGCCGGCCTGAGCGTGGCCTCGTGGGGTTGGCCGTTCTGGCTCGCGGTTCCGTTCGCTGCTCTGGCCACGGTTCCCGTTGCGATCGTCATTGGGATGGCGTCGGTGCGATTGCGCGGTCTATATCTCGCTCTCGCGACGCTCACGGTCGCCAACGCCCTCGGCGAAACGTTGTTCCGATCCGAGGCCGTGACAGGAGGAGGGGCAGGGTGGACGATCCCCCGTCCGGTTCTGGGGCCGATCGACTTCTCGTCCGACCCGGCCTTCTATGTGCTTTGCCTCGGCGTGATGCTGCTCCTACTGTGGATGTCCGAGGGGCTTCGTACCTCGCGGCTCGGACGGGCCATGTCCGCGGTTCGCACTAACGAGGTGGAGGCCCACGCTCTCGGGATCAATCCTTACAAGACGAAGCTCGTGTCGCTGCTGCTCGGCTCGATGATGGCCGGGGTCGGTGGAGCCTTCCTCGCCTCACTGCTCGTTAACGTTACCGGGACTCCCTTCCGCTCCCCGGTGACCGAGTTCACGTCTCTCCTTCTGGTTACGGCGGTGGCTATCGGGGGGATCGACCGGCCGCTCGGCGCTTTCGTCGGCGCGCTGGGCCTCGTTATCCAGACTCAGGTGTTCGGCGGTGCCGAGTTCTTCCAGGCCTTCCTTGGCATCTATACCGGCGTGGTGCTGATCCTTCTTCTACGATTCAACCCCGACGGACTGGTCGGTTTCGGCAGGCGACTGCTCAACCTCATCCGACGAAGGCCCGCCTTCGGCGCCATGGTGACCGGAAGCATCGTTCTGGGGAACGTCGGTCTGGCCGTGCTACTGGTGAAGCTGTCCTCATGAATCAGCAACTGCTGCTTCGCACCGAGGGGATCTCCATCCGGTTCGGTGGTATCAGCGCGCTCGACAACGTGGACGTTGCCGTTCGTTCCGGGGAGATCGTCGGGCTGCTCGGTCCCAACGGGGCGGGCAAGACGACGCTGTTCAACGTGCTCGGCGGGCTGCTGAAGGCGGATAACGGGAACGTTCTGCTCGATGAGCATGACATCACGGACCTGCTGCCCTACGAGCGCGCTGCGGCCGGGATGGGGCGCACGTTCCAGCAGGTCCGCCTGTTTCGCGGGCTGACCGTGTTCGAGAACCTCCTGGTCGCACAGCATCGTCACCAGTCGGGCGGAGCACTCTCGGCGATGCTGCGCCTTCCCGCGCGCAAGCGTGACGAGAGGATCGCATCCGAGCGCGCCGAGGCGGTCCTCGATCTCGTCGATCTCCGCCATTGGCGCGACGCCCTGCCGGAGCAGCTGTCCTATGGGACGCTCCGGTTCCTAGAGCTGGCTGCGGCGCTCTCGCTCAGTCCCAGGGTGATGCTGCTCGACGAGCCGGCTTCCGGCATCGCGCAGAGGGAGGTTGAGGCGCTCGGGCCGATGCTCGAGCGGATCCGCGACGAGTGGGGCTGCTCGATCCTTCTGATCGAGCACGACATGTCGCTGCTCCTCTCCGTCGCCGAGTGGATCTACGCGCTCGACCTTGGCAGGGTCATCGCCGAGGGCCCGCCCGACCGGGTCGTGGAGGATGACAGGGTTCTGGAGTCCTACCTCGGCCGTACCAGGAGGGGGGCCGGTGCTACGGCTTGAGGGCGTCAACGCCTCGTACGGGCCGATCGAGGTCCTGTTCGGGATCGACCTCGAGATAGCGAACGGGGAGATGGTTGCCCTTCTCGGCACGAACGGAGCGGGGAAGACCACGATCCTCAGGGTCGTGTCCGGAGTACTTCGCCCCGGCGGCGGCAAGGTGGAGTGGGATGGGGATTCGCTGGTCGGCAAGAAGCCGGCGGAGATCATCCGATCGGGGATCGTTCAGATGCCGGGGGGCCGGGGCGTGTTCCCGGGGATGACTGTCGAGGAGAACCTCGAGGTCGGTGGCTACCTCTACGGCCGTGACAGGGCGAAGTTGCGAGCCGCGATCGACCGGGCGCTGGAGCTACTCCCGGCTCTTGCCGACAGGCGCGGGCAGACGGCGGGAAGCATGTCCGGTGGCCAGCAGCAGATGCTCGCCCTGGCGAAGTGCTTCGTGATGGAGCCGAAGCTGCTGCTTATCGACGAGCTGTCGCTCGGCCTCGCTCCCAAGGTTGTGGAGGAGCTCCTGGACACGGTGCGCCGCCTCAACGCGGAGGGCGTGGCCGTGCTCCTGGTCGATCAGCACGTCGATCTGGCTCTCGACCTGGCCAAGCGGGCGTACTTCCTGGAGAGGGGAGCAGTCAGGTTCTCCGGTTCCTCGAAGGATCTCCTCGGTCGAGACGACCTGCTGAGGTCCGTGTTCTTGAGGGGACGGCCGGAGGCCGCGAAGACCTGAGCACCGCCGACGTGGCGCGAGACAACCGAGCGGCGTGCTATCAAAGACCATGCAGACCGACACCGCTCCGTGGCCCGGCGGCGTTCGCTTTGACTCCGGCGGCCTGACGATCGCTGGAGTCAAGGCAACGGAGCTGATGGAGCAGTTCGGAACGCCGTTGGTAGCCGTCGACGAGGCCCACTTCCGCGCTCGTTGCCAGGAGTTCCGCGAGTCGTTCCAGAGCGTGCTCTGGGCGGTCAAGTCGTTCCCGCTTCGAGCGCTGATCGGCTTCGCGCTCGAGGAGGGACTCGACCTGCTGGCCTCGACGGGTGGAGAGGTCGATGCGTGCCTTCGCGCGGGGGCCCCGGGCGAGCGGATCGTCTTCCACGGCAACAACAAGTCCGACATCGAGATAGCGGAGGCGGTCGAGGCCAAGGTCGGCCTGCTGATCCTCGACAACGGGGGCGAGGTGGCCAGGGTTGCCGCTGCCGCGCGCTCCGCCGGGAGGCGCCAGCCCGTGCTCCTGCGCATCGCCCCGGGCATCGACGTCGAGACCCACGAGTACATCAAGACCGCCGCCCCGGACACGAAGTTCGGGACTCCAGTAGCCGGCGGACTCGCGATCGACGCTCTGCGCGCAGCTCTGGCCGCGGACGGGCTCGAGGTGATGGGCATCCACCTGCATCTCGGTTCACAGCTCCTGGACGCTCGCCCTTATCGCGCCGGGCTGGGCGCCGCGCTGGACCTCCTCGCAGAGGCCCGTGAGGAGCTCGGGCTCGAGGCGCGGGTGCTCGATATCGGAGGCGGCATGGGAACTCGCTACACGGGCGAGAGCCCCGAGGTGATAGCCGAGCTGGCCGGGGAGGTCTTAACGGGTCTGGAGGAAGGGAGCCGCGAGCGAGGCCTGCCGGTCCCTCAACTGATCGTCGAGCCGGGCAGGGCAATCGCCTCGGGCTCGGCGATCACCGTCTACAGGGTGGGCTCGCTGAAGGACGTCCCGGGCATCCGCTCGTTCGTGGCGGTCGATGGCGGCATGTCGGACAACATCCGGCCGGCGCTCTACGGCTCGAAGTACACGATCGCGCTCGCGTCCCGATCGAGCGACGCGCCGCCAAAGACCGTGACGATCGTCGGCAGGCACTGTGAGTCGGGCGACCTGCTCGCGAGGGACGTCTCGTTGCCCGAGGATCTTGAGCGAGGGGACCTGCTGGCATTCGCGTCCACCGGCGCGTACGAGTACTCGATGTCGAGCAACTACAACAAGGTTGGACGTCCCGCCGTGGTCGCGGTGTTGGACGGAGGAGCTCGCCTGATCGCGAGACGCGAGACCTACGACGACCTCGCGCGGCTCGACGTCGAATGAGCGCGCCCTCGGGACGCAAGCTGGTCGAGGTCGGCGACCGCGCTCCGGACCCGAAGGTGCTTGACACCGCGGGTCGGGAGATCCCCCTGTCGAGATCCTGGGAAGAGCGGCCCGCGATCCTCGCGTTCCTGCGCCACTTCGGGTGATCGTTCTGCCGTCAATACGTCGCGCAGTTGCGTGACGACCGGGATCGATTCGAGGAAGCCGGGGCCGGCGTCGTCCTGATCGGGCTCGGCAGCCCCGAGCAGGCGGCTGCTTTCTGCTCGAGCCGGCATTGGCCCTTCACCTGTCTCACGAGCCCGGACCGCGCCGCGCATCGCGCGTACGGCCTCCGGCGCGGGTCACTGGACACGGTCGCCGGGCCGCGCGTCTGGCTGCCGTGGCTGCGCAATCAGCTGAGCGACAAGCACCAGGGCCGGTTCGGTCAGGGCGACGTCGCGCAGCTACCGGGCACCTTCATCGTCGACACGGCCGGGATCATCCGGTACGCGAAGCGAGGCCGGCGCTCCAACGACAATCCCTCGAACGACGAGCTACTCGCGGCGGTCGCCGGTCCGGGGACGGCCTGAGATCGTCAGGCGTCGAGTATGTCGAGCGCGTAGAGGTCGCCGTCCCGCGCCTCGAGGTGAACGAGCACGGGGAGCTGTCCGCTCTTGTGGGACCGCAAGTGTCCCAGGTTGAACCCGTAGTCACGTTCGGGGTCGATGAAGATCTCGTAGGTGCCATCGAACGCCTCGACGTCGAACCGTGTCAGTTGGTCTCCATCGAACTGCAGCTCGGTGATGACGCCCGTCACCTGGTCGGGCGGCGGGCTGGAGCGCGTGGCATCGGCCCCACCGCCGTTCCCGCAGCCGGCCAGCAGAAGGCAGCAAGCCAGTAGCCGGCGCACCGGGGGATTCTCGCAGGCTGGAAGGAGATCGGGGCGGCTCGCCCGTCCGGCACGCAGCCGTTAGGGTTTCGGCCTGATGAGCTTGCAGGACCCCGCGATCATCACCTGCGCCGTCTCGGGCGCGGTGGCCAACAAGCAGCAGTGCCCCGGCATCCCCTACACGCCCGAGGAGTACTCGAAGGAGGTGCGCCGGGCCCGGGACGCCGGAGCCTCGATGGTCCACATCCACGCCCGGCAGCCGGACGGGACTCCGACGGTCGCCGTCGAGCACTACCGCGCCATAACCCAGGCGATCCTGGCCGAGACGCCCGACATCATCATCAACTTCTCGACCGGCTGGGTCGGGCTGCCGATGGCCGAGCGCGTCGCCCACATCACCGAGCTCAAGCCCGAGATCGGAGCCCTCAACATGGGTTCGATGAACTACGCGAAATACTCGAGAAAGAGGAAGGGGTTCGTCTTCAACTTCGTGTTCGAGAACAACTTCGACGACATCATCTTCCTGCTCGAGCGGATGAAGGAGTCCGGGGTCAAGCCCGAGTGCGAGTGCTTCGACGTCGGACATGTCGAGTCAGTCGAGCCGCTGATCGATCTCGGCGTGATCTCTCCGCCGGTGCAGTTCTCGCTGATCCACGGGGTGCTCGGAGGGATCTCGGCCAATGCCCGCAACCTCGCGCACATGGCGTCTGTGGTTCCCGGCGGTTCGACGTGGGGAGTGATCGCGATCAGCCGCGAGCAGTGGAGCATGGTCGGCGCCTCGGCCTCGCTCGGCGGGAACCTGAGAGTCGGGTTCGAGGACAACTTCTATCTGCCGTCGGGTGAGATGGCCTCCTCCAACGGAGAGCTGGTCGAGGCCGCCGCCGAGATCGCGCGCCTGCAGGGCCGGGTCGTGGCCGAGCCCGACGAGGCCAGGAGGCTGCTCTCGCTGCCGTCACCGGACCGCACCGGCATCCTTTCGGGCTGACGCGTGGCCGAGGTCCGCTCAGAGATGGTGGCGAACGTGTGGAAGGTCGTCGTGAAACAGGGCGACGCGGTTCAGGCCGGCGACACCCTGGTGATCCTCGAGTCCATGAAGATGGAGATCCCCGTCGAGTCGCCCGCCGACGGTACGGTCCGCGAGATCAAGGTGGAGGAGGGCGGCGTCGTCCAGGAGGACGACGTCATCGCGGTGATCGAGTGAGCCTCAGAAAGCCAGCACGCGGTTCGACTAGAGGAGCCACCTCGCTAGAGTTGGCCCGTGAGCTCGATCAGGTCTGAGCCCGGACGCATCTGGCGCATCACGCTGGACCGGCCGGACGCGCGCAACGCCCTTTCCGAGCCGATGCTCGAGGACCTCGGCCGGGCGCTCGGGGATGCGGCCGTCTCGCCCGACGCCCGGCTGGTCATGCTGACGGGGGAGGGCCCGCACTTCTGCGCCGGAGCCGATCTCGGCGAGCTCGACGGTGATACGCGAGGGCCCGGCGGCGCCCGGTACGAGAGCGAGTTCGAGGAAGTGCTCGGCGGGATCGCCGACCACCCCCTGCCCGTCATGGCTGTGATCCAGGGCGCGGCGCTGGGAGCGGGCTGCCAGATCACCGTCGCGTGCGATCTGGCGATCGCAGCGACCGACGCGAGGATCGGCATCCCCTCCTCGCGGCTCGGCATCATCATCAACTTCGAGAACGTCCAGAGGCTCGTCCTGTCCGTGGGTCCCAAGCGGGCGAGCGAGATCCTCTTCACGGGAAAGCCGATCTCCGGAGAGACCGCGGCGGCCTGGGGGCTCGTCAACGAGGCGATCTCGCAGGACGCCTTGAGCTCCCGAGCCGAGCAGCTGGCTGAGGAGATCGCGTCCGCGGCGCCGCTCTCGGTGCGAGGCTCGAAGCGAGGGATACGCGCGGTCCTTCAGAAGCTCTCGATCGACAGGGAGACCGAAGGATTCCGCGTCGCCGACTTCGACATGATGGCCGCCGACGCTTTCTCCAGCGAGGACCTCAAGGAAGGTGTTCGCGCGTTCAAGGAGAAGCGCGACCCGGACTTCAGGGGCAACTAGTGCCGGCCGGGAAGCTCGATCGGAACAGCCCGATCGAGGAGCGTGCCCCCGAGATCATCCGTCTCCTCAAGGAGGAGTACCCGGAGGCGACCGTCGCGCTCAAGTTCTCGACGCCCCTCGAGTGCCTGATCTCGGTGATGCTCTCCGCGCAATCGACCGACAAGAAGGTCAACGAGGTCACCGAGCCTCTGTTCAAGAAGTACCGGACACCGGAGGACTGGCTACGTGTTCCCGAGGAGCAGCTGCGCGAGGAGCTGAAGCCGACAGGGTTCTTCAACCAGAAGACCAGGGCGGTGCGCGAGGCGTGCCGGATGATCGTCGAGGAGTTCGACGGCAAGGTGCCGGACTCCATCGCGGACCTGATCAAGCTTCCCGGCGTCGCGCGCAAGACGGCCAACATCGTCCTGGGCAACAGCTATCCGGAGAAGGTCGAGACCGATCCGGACCGCGGTATCGCGGTCGACACCCACGTCAAGCGACTGTCGCAGCGGCTCGGCTTCACCGAGAACAAGGACCCCGACAGGATCGAGCGGGACCTGATGGAGATCCTCTCGAAGGAGGACTGGTTCTCGTTCACCTACGTGCTGATCGACCACGGTAGGGCGATATGTGACGCCAAGAGCCCCAAGTGCGAGATCTGTCCCGTCAGCCACCTCTGCCCATCCAGCCGCGTTTGAGCGAATCCGGTCGGCCTCTCGAGCGCTTACAAAGGTGATGGACAGGGCCACGATCGAGGCTGCTCAGCGGGGAGAGGACTGGGCCCTCGAGGAGATCTACCGCGAGCTGGCTCCCGCCGTGGGGGGCTACCTTCGGGGTCAGGGTGTCAGGGACTCCGAGGACGCCACCTCGGAGGTGTTCGTGGGCGTGATGCGGGGCCTGGAGCGGTTCCGCGGGGACGAGCGTGACTTCCGAACCTGGGTTTTCTCGATCGCCCACCGCAGGCTGATCGACGACCGTCGCCGGCTCGCACGCCGGAAAGAGACCTCCATGGATCCCGCGGATCTCGCCGGTCCTCTGGAGAGCTCCGTCGTCGGCGACGCCGAGATCGAGGCCCTCGAGGGGCTCTCGACGAGCTGGGCGCTGGGAGCGCTAAGTTCGTTGAGCCCCGATCAGCGAGCGGTGGTCCTGCTCCGGGTCCTCGCCGACCTCTCCGTGGAGCAGGTGGCGGCGATCCTGGGCAAATCGCCCGGTGCGGTCAAGGCGCTCCAGCGCAGGGGGCTGATAGCGCTGTCGAGGAGCCTCGATATGGAGGGCGTTTCCTGATGGGCCACCCCGACGATTACAGGGATGAGATGGAGCGGCTGACCTCGCAGGAAGCTGACAACGTGCTCTCGGGCGTCCCGACGAGCGCCGCGGCGGCACGAGGTGCCGTGGAAGCGCTTGAAAGGCTCCGGGGAGAGCTGCTGGTGGTCCCCGAGCCCGAGGTCGCACAGCGGCACATCGCGGCCATGCGAGCGGCGGCCCGCTCCGATTCCCTACACGAAGGGGGTATCCCGATGCGCAGGCGAAACAGGAAGCGCCTGGCGAGCTTGGCGCTTGCCGCGACCCTTGTTCTGGGAGCGGGCATCGCCGCGGCGCTGACCTTGCCGGATCAGGCATCCGACGAGGCGAAGGAGCGTGTGGCGGACGTGCAGCCTCCGAGCCAGGGGCCGAGTAACGACGGGTCGTCGAACGCCGACGAAGCCTCAGCTCATGGCAAGGCGGTCTCCGCGGTGGCTCGCGACGACTCGACCAAGGGCTGCGAGCACGGTCGTGCGGTCTCTGAGGCTGCGTCGTCCAAGGCGGCGGACAACCGCCAGAACGACGGCGATCACCTCGGGGCCTGCGGGCCGAACGAGAAGAACAAGGGCAACCACAGCGATGGCAACAACGGCAACCATGGCCTTGGCAACAATGGCAACCACGGCGAGAAGAACGACGCCGGCCAGGGCCAGAGTTCGGGCGCCGGAAGCGAGACGTCCAACGCGGGTGGTAAGGGAAACAACCTTCTGCCGCACGGGAAGGACACCGCACCCGGTCAGGTCAAGGATCAGACCTCGGAGCCTCCCACCGGCGCGTAGTCGGTTCCGAGTTCGACCGATCGCCTCGGGCAGTGGGTGCCCGGGGCGATGGTTCTTCTAGTTCAGTCTCGTCCCCGTCCGACCAGCTTCCACGCTGCCGGCAGCAGTCCCGCGGCGAGGAGAAGCTTGAGGAGGTCGCCGATCACGAACGGGTAAAGACCGAATTCGAAGGCTTCAAGGAGCGGCACGTCGATCGCCTGCATCAGCCAGGTAACGCCGAATGCGTAGATGACGACCGTTCCCAGCAGCATCACGCTGATCGAGGAGCGGATGGAGCGATCCCAGCCCCGGTTCGCGAGCCAGCCGCAGAGCAGTCCGGCGGCGAGGAACCCCCACAGGTATCCGCCGCTCGCGGTCGCGATCGACAGGATCTCGAGCCCGCTCTTGCCCTCCGCCGCGAACGGAAGCCCCACCGCGATCTGGGCCAGGTAAAGGGCGATGGTCACGCCGGCGAGGCGCCAGCCGTAAGCCGTTCCGATCAGGAGCACGCCGAACGTCTGCAGAGTGATCGGAACGGGCGTGAAGGGAAGCTTGATTGCGGCCTGAGCGAGCGCAGCGATGAACAGGCTTCCTCCGATCACCAGGATGGCATTCACCACGAGGTTCGCCCCGCGGGCGCGGGGGCGGATCGCTTCAGCCAGCGCAGTCACGTTTTCCTCCTTGGTCGGGTTGCTGGCGAGTTGTAATGGACGGCGAGCACCGGCCGCAAGTCCTACCATCGCCACATGGCTCTCAAGGAGCTGATCGCCGAGCGAACCGAGCTGGGGCCGAGAGAGGCCGACCACCTGGTGCGCCTCGTTGCCGAGTGGCAGCTCCTGTCCGATCTCGCCTTCGCGGACCTGCTCCTGCTGTGCAGGGAGCGCGGGGGAGACGGCCTGGTCGTTGTGGCCCAGATGCGGCCCTACACCGCACAGACGGTCTACCAGGACGACCAGGTGGGGCGGGTGATCCCTGCCCAGGAGGCCCACTTCACGCGGCTCGCCCTGGAAGAAGGGCGGATCGTCCGGGAGGGGGACCCGGTGTGGCGCGAGGGTGTCGCCATCCGGGTCGAGGGGATACCGGTCAGAGCGGGAGGGCGGGTGATCGCGGCGATCAGCCAGCAGGCGAACCTCGACACCGCGAGGCAGCCGAGCCGGCTCGAGCTTACCTACCTGCTGACCGCGGGCGATCTCGCAAGGATGATCGAGGCCGGGACGTTCCCCTTCGATGCCGAGCTGCCCGACCCCGAGACGCTTCCGCGGGTGGGGGATGGGCTGATCAGGCTCGACGCGGAGGGCAAGGTCGAGTACGCGAGCCCCAACGCCGTCTCGGCGTACCGGCGGCTCGGCGTGACGGAGAACATCGAGGACGGCCTCCTCGCCGACGTCGACATCGACCCGCACGGGATCGTGCAGACGCTCCGCTCGAGGCTCCCCGTCGAGAGCGAGGTCGAAGCCCGAGGCGCTGTCGTGCACAGAAGGGCGATCCCTCTGATCCTCGACGACACGGTGAGCGGCGCGTTGATCCTTCTGCGCGACGTCACCGAGCTTCGCCGGCGCGACAAGCTCCTGATGGCAAAGGACGCCACGATCCGCGAGATCCATCACCGCGTGAAGAACAACCTGCAGACGGTCGCGAGCCTCCTTCGGCTGCAGGCCCGGAGGAACGAGCGGCTCGATGTTCGCGAGGCTCTTGAGGAGAGCGAGCGCCGGATCCGCTCGATCGCGCTCGTCCACGAGACCCTGTCCCACGAGCGCAGTGACACCGTGGACTTCGATCAGGTCGCCGGCGAGGTAGTGCACATGGTCAGCGAGGGGCTCACCGGGCCCGAGGTCGAGCTCTCGGTAGAGGGATCGTGCGGACCCGTCGTGGCGGATGTGGCCACGCCCCTTGCCGTGGTCCTATCCGAGCTCATCCAGAACTCCGTGGAGCATGCGTTCGGTGATGATGGCGGGACCATAGGTGTCCGGCTCGAACGTCTGGACGGCGACGTGAGCGTCGAGGTCTGGGACGACGGGCGAGGATTGCCGCAGGGCTTCTCCCTGGACAGCAGCTCGGGGCTCGGGCTTCAGATCGCGCGCGCCCTCGTCGAGTCGGAGCTGGGCGGCACGCTCGTGCTCGACGGGCACCGAGGCACGACCGCGCGCGTCACGGTCCCCAGCGCTCGGGGCGTCTAGGTCACTGGGAAAGACGGATCCACGCGACGACGCCGGCCACGAGAACTGCGATCGCGACGATCAGGGTCAGGATCCATCGTCTGCTCGGGCGCATGTCTTCTTCGGACGGCCCGATGGGCTCGTGAAAGGGTTGCTGGCCGGGCAGGCGAGGCACTCAGCCGGCGATGGCGACGCGGCGGGCGGCGGCGATCTCGCGCCTGCGAGCCCGGCGGATGGAGCGGCGCTCTTCTTCCGAGGTCCCGCCCCAGACCCCAGCATCCTGACCGGTGGTCAGGGCCCACTCCAGGCACTCGTCGCGGACCGTGCAGTTCACGCAGACGGCTTTCGCGGCTTCGATCTGGGCGGCTGCCGGACCTGTGGTGCCTATCGGGAAGAAGAGCTCAGGGTCAACGTCTCTGCACTTGGCCCGGTGAACCCACTCCATCCCGATCCGGCTCCTTCCGCTGGGTCGGCTTCCCCTGGGGTCCGATCTCACTCGCCGGGCCCGGTCGATGTTGCGGCACCGTTCCGGGGTGACGAGAAGGCGCAAGTATAGTGAGCGACCCTTGGGGTGACAATAGGTTCACCCGGAATTCCATCGTGGTTCTTTAGATGCGAGCGCTGAGCTCTCGAACACGTCTTGTCGTCGCACATCGCGGCGCGTCCTCGAGCGAGCCGGAGAATACGCTCGCGGCTTTCGACTCGGCTCTGTCGGCGGGAGCCGATGCCATCGAGTTCGACGTGCGACTCACCTCGGACGGCGTGCCGGTCCTGATGCACGATCCCGACGTGTCCGGCGCGACGGATGGCTCCGGGCTCGTCCACGAGATGTCGCTCGCTCAGGTCAAGCGGCTCGATGCCTCGGCGGGTCGCGGACCCAGGGAAGAAGTGCCCACCCTCGCGGAGGCGCTTGCCCTCGTTGGAGACCGCGGAGGCGTCGACCTCGAGATCAAGAACATCCCCGGCGAGCCCGCTTTCGACTCCCCGGAGGAGAGCGTTCTCATGGCGACCTTGGACGCTCTCGAGACCGAGAGCTTCGATGGCCCGGTCCTCATCAGCTCGTTCAACTGGCTCACGATCGAGCGGTCCAAGGAGCTGGCGCCCGAGATCGCGACGGGGTTCCTCTCGGTATTCGCCGTGGAGGCCCACGCCGCGCTGGTCTACACGAGGCAGCACGGCCACGACTTCGTCCTACCCCAGACCCCAGCGCTCCTCGAGGCGGGAGAGGGCCTCGTCGACGAGGCCCACCGCGACGGGGTGCGGGTCGGCACCTGGGTGGCCGACGATCCGCAGACGCTCGAGACGCTGTTCGGCTGGGGAGTCGATGCTGTGGCCTCGAACGACCCCGCGTTGGCCATCGAGGTGCGCCGGAAGTTCGAGGGCGATCAGTAGAGCAAGGAGATGGCGTCGGGCACCGTCTCGAGCAGCACCTTGCGGTGGTCTCCGATGTACTCACCGTCCATCTGGACGGGGAGCAGCTGATTCCCCGTGGCCTCGATCTGCTGTTGGTCGTGCAGGTAGAGGATGTGCGAGTTGCGCAGGTCGATCCCGGCTCTGAACGCCTGTCCAACTATCCGAAGGATCGTCGACGCGCGGAACGTGTCGATCGAAAGGCAGTCGAGACCCTTCTCCAGCCGGGCCTCGGGACAGATGTTCATCTCTCGGTTGCGGAAGTAAGTGAATGGACGAGTCTTCTGGCAGATCGCGAGGAAGAGCCCCTCCCGCTCGTGCTCGAGGTTCGGTCCCCATCTGAGCTTGAGCGGCGCGTTGCGCCGATCGACCCCGCCGAAGAAGATCCGAAGCCCGGACCACACGAAGTAGGGGTGCCCGATCCCCTTCTTGAGGCGCTGCCTGCGCTCGACCTCGCGGACGATCGCTCCGTCGAACCCGATGCCGCAAGCGAAGGTGAAGTAACGCCCGACCGCCCTGCCGAGCGGCACGCGGCGGGGTGGGTTGTTGCGGTTGGCCAGGAGGTGCCATGTGGCCTCGACCGGATCCTTGGGGATCCCCAGGGAGCGAGCCAGGACGTTCGTGCCGCCCGCAGGGATGAGTGCGAGGGGAACCTGGGTGCCCGCCAGTCCGTTCACGACCTCGTTTACCGTGCCGTCCCCTCCCATCGAGACGACCAGGTCCACGCCCTCGTGCGCTGCTCCCTGTGCGAGGTGAGTCGCGTGGCCCTGCCGCTTCGTCTCGGCGCGCTCGACCTTGAACTCGGACGAGAGAGCCTTCTCGATCACGTTCACGGTCGAGGCCGTGACGGACGCCGCGTTCACGTTCACGATCAGGAGCAGGCGCACGCGGGCCATTCTGCCCGATAGCATCCCCCGGATGCGCGGCAGCGATACCCCGTTCGGCTCGGTGCTCGCCCTCGTCGACCAGGCGAAGCGCGAGCTTGTTTCGGCGACCCCGTCCCCGCGCGGTTTCCAGGCCGTTTCCCTGGCGGATGCGCTGTTGCGTTTCGAGAAGCTCCTGCGAGATGCCTCGGAGCAGATGCTCGGCATGCAGCTCCCCGGGAACGAGATCCTCCGGGACAAGTGCTCGGGGGCCATCGAGGAGTCCCTTCGCCGTGCGGAGACGCTGCGGTTGGAGGCCCCCGCGACCGACTACGAGGGGCTGGTTGGCGCCCTGGGGGATCTTCTGGATCCGTTGGATGTCTTTCTCGAGGCGGAGCACCTCGCGGGGTCAAGCTGAGCAAGCTGGGGTAGGATTGCATCCACGCCCAGAAGGGAGCCCGGCTGAAAGCCCGCAGCACGATCATCTTCCTGTTCCTCGCCTCGTCGACCCTCGCGGCTCCCGCTCGCGCGTATCACGACAGCTCTGCAACGCTGCTCGACTCGGGGGAGTCCCCGAACGCGCATTGGGTCTCTTACGTGTTCAGCACCGACGGCGCCAAGGTCGTGGCCGATTTCGAGGTGTACCAGGCGCAGAGGCCTCTGCAGGTGGGTTACGCCGTCTACGACGAGCAGAACAAGTACATCTTCTCCTACTCGTACAACGCGGTTGATGGGACCACGGGCGTCTTCCTCGACGGGAAGCTCCCGGGCGGCTTGAAGATCGACATCACTGAGCCTTCTCCAGAGGTCCCGGAAGTCCGGCTCGGACTGTCGATGAACGAGGAAGGCGAAGAGCCCGTGACCGGGACATACAAGCTCCTCATGTGGTCGGCAGGCGGTGGATCTCGCCACGTCCACGCACTGAGGGGGGATCAGGGCTCTTCATGTCTCGGCGTGGCGACCGGGCATGACACCTTCATCTACACGGCTCGTGACTTCAGGGGGACCCTCACGATGAAGGCGGGCGCCGGTGGCAACGCAGCGGCTCGCGCGAACTACAACACGTCGCTCAAGCTGAAGGCGAAGGGCACGCTGGTCGGGGCGTACTTCTCTCTCGCGGCCGCGGTGGACGAGATGTCGGTGGACAGGCCTTCCGGCTCTCAGTCCTGCCCTTGCTACTTCGGCAACTTCCTTCCCGACTCCCGAACGCCGTTCGGGCCCGGCCTGTACACCTTCCACGACTCCGGTGCCGGAGTGGCGGGAAGCGAGAGCGAGATCGTCCTCGCGGGAGCGGATGCGCATCTCGTGGGCTTCGATGCGTCCGGCCACGGATGCGGTGGGTCGGTCCCCTAGCTCAGCCGATTTTCCGGCATTCCGGCGTCGTCCAGCCGAACCGCAGACGGTGGTCGCGCCCCTCCGGTAGCCTGCTCTCGCGAGCCCGCGAAGAGGAAAAGGGAGGGAGGGCTCAGTGTCGACGATCAACCTCGTAACCGAGATTCCAGGTCCCAGGAGTCGCGCGATCCTGGAGCGCAAGGCTCGCGTGGTCGCGGAGGCACTCAGCATCCACGCGCAGGCTGTCATCGACACGGCCGAGGGCGCCGCCTTCACCGACGTTGATGGCAACACCCTGCTCGACTTCTCCGGAGGTCTCGGCTGTCACAACGTCGGGTATTCCCATCCCAGGGTCGTCGAGGCGGTCGCCAAGGCTGCCGCCAGGTTCTCTCACACCGACTTCACCGTCATCCCCTACGAGTCCTACGTCGAGCTGTCGGAGCGACTGGCGCCACTCTGCGGCCCCGGCGACAGGAAGGTGTTCCTCGCCAACTCCGGAGCGGAGGCCGTCGAGAACGCGATCAAGATCGCGAAGGCCGCCACCGGGAGGCAGGCGGTCATCTGCTTCGAGGGCGCTTTCCACGGCCGCACGCTTCTGGCGATGACCCTCACCAGCAAGTCCGAGCCGTACAAGACGGGCTTCGGCCCCTTCGCGCCCGAGGTGTATCGCCTTCCTTATCCATACTCGTACCGGCACCCACGGCCCGACGACGCGGGAAGTGAGGCGCTGGCAGCGGTCGAGCGCGCCTTCACGACGGTCGTTGACCCGAAGACGGTCGCCGCCGTCATAGTCGAGCCGGTTCAGGGGGAGGGAGGGTTCGTTGTCCCCTCACCCGAGTTCCTCCCCGGACTCCAGGAGATCTGCAAGCGTCACGGGATCCTCACGATCGCCGACGAGATCCAGACAGGATTCGGCCGCACCGGCCGCTTCCTCGCCTCCGAGCACTTCGGGTTCGAGCCGGACATCGTCACGCTCGCCAAGTCGCTCGCATCCGGCTACCCGCTCTCGGCGGTGGTCGGGAGGGCGGAAGTCATGGACGCGCCGGGTGACAACGCGATCGGAGGGACGTACGTCGGCAACCCGGTCGCCTGCGCGGCTGCTAATGCGGTGCTCGACGTGATCGAGGAAGAGGGCTTGGTCGAGCGCGCGGAGAAGATCGGGAAGGACATCCGCTCCAGGTGGGAGGAGATCGAGAGGGACGTACCGGAGCTCGGCGAGATCCGAGGGCTCGGCGCGATGATCGGGGTCGAGTTCGTCGAGGACCGTGAGACGAAAGCGCCGGCCAAGGACTTCACGTCGAAGGTGATCGGCACCGCTCTCGAGCGTGGCGTCGTATCGGTGCGTTGTGGTTTCTACGGCAACGTGCTTCGGCATCTGATGCCGCTGGTCATCACGGACGAGCAGCTGGCCGAGGGCCTTGAAGTGCTTGCCGAGGCGACCGTTCAGGCGAGGTCCTAGCCCGAGGTCCTAGCCCTCAAAACAGCATCAGGGTGGCGACCGCCTCCCGGGCGGTCAGTCCCGCTTCGCTCGCACGGAAGATCACCTGGTACACGCCGGCCGGGGCCGGCGGAGAGAGCGGGTCGTCGCCCGATCGATCCCAGGTCGCGAGGACGTCGATTCCCCTGCCCGAGAAGTGCTTGAAGGCGGTGGTCGGCGCGGCCGACGGGTAGATGTCGATCGTCCAGTCCATCTCCTGGGAAAGCTTGGCCGCGAGCTGGATCTGAGTCGTGCCTGCAGGAGCCGGGTTCGGTGTCGCTAGAGGGTCCCAGATCTTGGGGAGGCCACGCATTTCTGACCCGTTTCGGATCTTCTGAAGCTTGTCGTACAGCCTTCGGCCCGGACATGAGGTCAGGCCCGTGTCGAGGTGTCCGGAGATGACGGGCAGAGTGACCGATTCCCCCTTGTCGAACTTCTGGGTAGGACCGCCGCCGGAGACCATCGTGGTCGACCCGGCCGGGCGCACGTGCGCGACGTCCAGTCGCCATGCCAGGAGTCGCTTGTAGGCGGAGACGACCTTCCTCGGCGGGCCCTTGGACGTGAAGGTTCCGAGTGCGGCGACGCCCGCGCTGCCCGTGTTGAAGCCGGCGGCGTGCGCGCCGATCACCGGCTGATCGATCCCTCCGTACCTGCCCTCGTAGATGCGGCCGAAGCGGTCGATCAGGAAGTTGTAGGCGATGTCGCAGTACTTACGGCCCTTCACGTGATACGCGTAGATCCCACGAATGAGGTCGTCGGCTTCCTCGGCCGTGTAATCATTCGAGTTAACGGTGTGATGGACGTAGGCCATCTTCATTGCGGGCGCGTAGTCGGGCCCGCAGCGCCTCATCGACTCGTCGGCGCCCCATAGCGAGCGCGTCACGATCGGTGGCTGCAGCGTCATGGCTTCAGCCTCGGCCGCTCGGAACGGGCCGGTCGTCATGCCCCATGCCGCGGCCAGCAGATCGCCGGCGCGCTCGAGCAGCGTCGGCTCGGCGCCGGACGTGTCCACGAACACCGCTCTGATCCCGGTCAGGCGTTCCCGCGCGGGCAGGCGGAGGCTCGCCTCCAAACAGCGTGAGATCCCCGTCCACACCGGCGCGGTACCGGTGAGCCCCTGGTCGTCGGGGCCGCCGGGGTCGGGCCCTTCGTCGGGCTCGGAGACCAGTCGCGCTCTGCCCGGCGACTCGCCGGTCCACGACAGCCTGGTGGGGATAGCTTCGTAGCCGGACTGCCTCCAGACGAGACCGGTCATCGTGAACCCCACCGGCGAGCAAACCTCGACGGAGCGGGTCCATGCCGGCCGGGCGAGCCCGATCGTCCCCTGCTCGCTCGAAAGGAGGCGTGCCGAGGCTGGGGCAAGGAGCCTCTCGTCCAGGCCCACGATCCGGACGATGGTAGGAGGCACGTCCCGGCCGGCTGCGGGCGGCAGCAGGCCCAGGACCCACGCTGAGACGAGGGTCGCGGCGACGGCGCGAGTGAGGAGGCGTCGCGGGGAAGGCATTGCCCCTCGATTCTCCTCGCGAACCCCCAAGGTGTCCACGATCCGGGGATGAGAGCCGGATGCCACTCGGCGTACAATCTCGCCACCTCCGGATGGTCGAGCGAGCGCCGACTTCGACGAGCACCGATCCGAGGGCGCGGCCCGAAAGCGCCCTCGACTCCCGCCTCGCCGCCCTCGCCAACGCGCTGGGGCGAACGCTCAGGGATCTACGCGACCGGCTGGACAGTGTCGAGAACCGGCTCGCCGATCTCCCCGAGCGCACCTCGCAGGCGACGACCGACCTCCGCGCGGTGCTCACGCACCTCGAGTTCATCCGGCGGCAGGTTGCCGAGCCGGCGGGTGACGCTGCGCGCCAGGTCGACATCCTCGGGGAACGGGTCTCGATGCTGCCCGAAGAGCTGGCCGCCCGCATGGACGAGACCGCCCAGGGGATACGCCGCTCGTTCGAGGCGCTGCCCCCGGCTTTCGCCGAGACCCTCGAGCCCCTCAAGGGGATCCCGGCTCAGCTCGAGTCGCTCGAGGCATTGCGCGACCTGCCCGGTCGGATCCAGGAAGCGCTGGGTGCGGTCGGGGAGATCAGGAACCGGGTGGTCGCCCTCGAGGGTGGGATCGAGCGGACGCGAGAGGAGACCGCCACCGCGATCAGCGGATTGGCCGACTCGGTCTCCGACAGGGTCGAGGGGATCGCCGGGCGACTCACCACCATCATCTCCGAGCGCGTCGCCGAGGTCGCGAGGCGCCTGGAAGAAGCGATCTCCCAGGTTCGGGAAGCGACCCAGGATCGCTCGGCCTTCGACGAGCAGATCGCGAACCTCGCGGAGCAGGTGGTCGATCCCAGGGAGATCGCCGATGCCGCGCGTAACGCGACGGAGTCGGCGTTGTCGGCTTTCACCGACGACTACGCGAAACGCTCGGCCGCGCTGGAGAAGGCGTTCCGCCGGGTCGACGACCTCGCCGAGGCGCTGGGCTCCCTGGAGAAGCGGCGCGGCGCTCGCGAGCTGCTGGACGGCGAGCAGCGATTGCTCGAGCAGCAGGAGGCGATCTCCAAGCGTGTCACGGAGACGGCAGACCTGCTCACCGAGCGGATCGGGATCATCGAGGGGGAGCTCTCAACGATCCTCGAGCGCGTCGATCAGAAGCGGCTGACCGAGGAGATCGCGGGGCGCATCGAGTCCTCGGTCAACGAGCTCCGAGAGACCATGTCCCTCGATCTCGGAAAGCGCCTGGCCCAGGCGATCGCGCACATATCGAAGGCAGCGGCAGACCGGGTTGCCGAGGACATCGGCGGCCGGATCGAGAACCTGCGGGAGGAGCTCGCAGAGGAGGCAATCAAGGCCGGGACGAGGATCTTCATGAAAGCGGGCTCCGGACTCCAGGAAGAGATCGGGGCGATGCGGGCGAAGATCGACTCCTGGGGCAAGTCGCGAACCGCGCCCAAGGTCGCCGAGCAGATCCAGGCCATGGAGAAGCGCATCGAGAAGGTCGCATTCACGGTCGAGGAAGAGCTCGTCGATGCCGTGTTCGACCGCATGCAGCGAGCCTTCGACCGGCGGTTCGAGGTCCTCGTCCAGCTCGTCGAGGCGCGGATACGGGAGGCGTTCGAGAAGCACGATGAGACGCCACCGGCACATCGCCGGCGCTTCATGCGCAGGCCGGAGGAGGAGTGAGGTGACGACTCGCGTGACGCGTCCCCGCCGCTCCTGCCTGTCGGTTCCCGGCTCGAGCCCCAAGATGCTCACGAAGGCGCCGACGCTGCCTGCGGACGAGGTGTTCATGGACCTCGAGGACTCGGTCGCTCCGCTCGCCAAGGAGGAGGCGCGGAGCAATGTCGTCCAGGCCCTCAAGGAGGGCGACTGGACCGGAAAGACAGTCGTCGTTCGCGTCAACGGTGTCTACACGAAGTGGTGCGCGCATGACATCCTGCACATAGTCGAGAACGCGGGGGACCTGCTGGACTGCATCATGATCCCGAAGGTCGAGTACGCATCGGACGTGAAGTTCGTCTCGGACCTGCTGCGGATGATCGAGGAGACCACGGGCCTCGAGAAGCACATCGGGCTCGAGGTCCAGATCGAGACGGCGACCGGGCTCCGAAACATCCACGAGATCGCCGACGCATCGGACCGCACCGAGACACTGATCTTCGGGCCCGCTGACATGAGCGCCTCGCTGGGCCTACCGACCGTGACCGCGGGGCTGCCGATGCCGGGCTACCCCGGAGATCACTGGCACCACGTGCTGTCCTCGATCCTCATCGCGGCACGGGATGCGGGCTTGCAGGCGATCGACGGCCCGTACCTGCTGATCAAGGACCTCGACGGCTTCCTCGAGATGTCGATGCGCTCGCGCGCCCTCGGCTACGACGGCAAGTGGGCGCTGCATCCCGGGCAGGTTGACGTTCTGAACGAGGTTTTCACCCCGTCGCAGGAGGAGTACGACAAGGCCGAGGCGATGCTCGATGCCTACAGGCACGCGACCGAGATCGAGCGGACCGGCGCGGTCATGTTCGGCAACGAGATGATCGACGAGGCCAGCCGGAAGATGGCGGAGCAGCTCGCCGCCAGGGGTGAGGCGGCAGGCCTGAAGCCACAGAAGACGTGGGACGACTTCAAGAAGGAATGGGAGAGCGAGTGAGCGACCTCATCGAGCTGACCGAGGACCAGAGGCAGATCCAGAAGATGGTCCGCGAGTTCGTCGAGCAGGAGGTCTATCCCGTCGCGGAGGAGATGGAAGCCCGCGACGAGTACCCCGAGAAGATCGTGGAGCAGATGAAGGAGATGGGCCTGTTCGGCCTCACCGTGCCCGAGGAGCACGGTGGTGCGGGCATGGACCTCATGACGTACGCGCTCGTCGTGGCCGAGCTGTCTCGCGGCTGGATGTCGCTCTCCGGGGTCCTCAACACCCATTTCATGGGCGTCTACCTGCTCCAGAAGCACGGCACCGATGAGCAGAAGGAGCGCTGGCTCCCTCGGATGGCCACCGGCGAGCTTCGCGCCGCGCTATCCATGTCCGAGCCGGGCGCCGGCTCCGACGTCCAGGCGATCCAATGCAAGGC
>JBOGVX010000170.1:0-8343 GCA_050693165.1 Actinomycetota bacterium
ACTCCGATCCCGACGGCAACCTCGACCCATCCACGGTCCAGGTGACGGTGGATCCTCCGAACGGCTCGGTGACCTGTGATGGCACCGGCGTGTGCACCTATACCCCGGACCCCGGCTTCAGCGGCCCGGACAGCTTCGAGTACCAGGTCTGCGACACGGATGGGGCCTGCGACACGGCGACCGTGAACATCACCGTAACGGCGCCCCCGCCGCCTCCTCCCGTGAACAACCCGCCGGTGGCGACCGATGACGTGGCCACAACGGCGGCAGATACCTCCGTGCCGATCGGGGTCACCGCCAACGACTTCGATCCCGATGGCAACCTAGACCCCTCGACGGCCCAGATCACCGTGGTCCCACCGAACGGCAGCGTGACCTGCGCGGCCAACGGCGTGTGCACCTACACCCCGGACCCTGGCTTCAGCGGCCCCGACAGCTTCGAGTACCAGGTCTGCGACACCGACGGAGCGTGCGACACGGCGACGGTGAACATCACCGTGAGCGCTCCTCCGCCACCGCCGAACAACCCCCCGGTCGCGACCGATGACGTGGCCATAACCTCGTTCGAGACCCCCGTTGCGGTAGGGGTTTCTGCGAACGACACGGATCCGGACGGCAACCTCGATCCGTCCACGGTCCAGGTGACCAGCAACCCCTCAAACGGCAGCGTGAGCTGCGCGAACAACGGCGTGTGCACCTACACGCCGGACCCGGGCTTCAGCGGCTCAGACAGCTTCGAGTACGAGGTCTGCGACACGAACGGGGCCTGCGACGGGGCAACCGTGACCGTCACTGTTGACCCACCTCCGAACAATCCGCCGGTGGCCACCGATGACACCGCCACGACGACCCCCGGAACCGCGGTCGCGATCGGTGTCATCGCCAACGACACCGACGCCGACGGGAACCTCGATCCATCGACCGTCAAGGTGACCAGCAACCCCTCCAATGGCACCGTGACCTGCGACAACACGGGGATCTGCACCTACACACCCGATACGGGATTCACCGGCACGGATAGCTTTGAGTACGAGATCTGCGACACCGACGGGGCCTGCGACACGGCAACCGTGACGGTCACGGTGAGCTCGGCCCCGACTCCGAATCCGGCCGTCGACCCAGAGCCAACGCCAACTCCTGCTCCGGGCGACGGCGGTGGAGGCGGCAACGGCGGCGGGTCCCAGGACGAGGATCCCGCCGAGACTGAAGTCCTGTCGGAGAGCCGCACGGCGGCCGTGGAGATGGTCAGCGGCACCCTCCCGTTCACCGGCCGAGCCATAGACAAGCTTCTGCTGATCGCCGCCATCCTGTTGATGACGGGATCAACCTGCCTCGTTCTGTCCAGGTTCTCCTCTGCCACCGAGCGAGACAGAGGCTTCTGGGGCCGTCGCAAGCCGCGCTACTACGGCTTCTGAACCACGATCCCCGCACGAACCTCCAGGCCGTTCTCGCGTTAGTCTTTGCAGACGTCTAGGCCCGAGAGGCGGAAAGCGAGGCGGCGATGCGGCGCGCGGCATCCGGTGTCTTTCTCGTTCTGTTCCTCGCGATGAGCTCGCCTGTGTGGGCATGCGGAGGGCTTGTCGCCCCCAACGGGTCGGTCAACCTCCTGCGCACATCGACCCTGGCCGGCTACCACAACGGAGTCGAGCACTACATCACGTCTTTCGAGTTCGTTGGTGGTGGCGCGAAGTTCGGCTCGATCGTTCCCCTGCCGGCCCGCCCGAAGTTCGTCACTCGAGGCGGCGAGTGGACGCTCCAGCGGCTTGCCCAGGAGGTCCAGCCGCCGCCGCCGGCGCCGGCGGACGGGGTGGTTGGGCAATCAGCGGCTGGAAGCGCGAAGGTGATCGAGGAGAGAAGGATCGACGGCCTCCTGATCACGATCCTCAGGGGCGGAAGCCGAGGGGTCGGCAAGTGGGCGAAGGAGGAGGGGTTCAGCCTCCCGCCCGACGCACCCGAGGTCCTTCACTTCTACTCGCAGCGCAGTCGCTACTTCATGGCCGCACGCTTCATCCCCGATAGGGCGCGCAAGAAGAAGCTCCGGGAGGGCGACGGCATCCCGATCCATCTGAGGATCCCCACGGACAACCCCTGGGTACCGCTTCGCATCCTCGGCCTCGGCAAGCAGCAGCAGGAGCTCATCGACGCCGACGTCTTCCTCCTGAACGACATCGAGCCCGCTCTCCTGCCCAAGCCGGCCTCTGCCGGCGAGCGCGGGATGTCGCTCGAGCGCAGCGAGCAGGCATCTCAGGCGCTCCTCAACGACCTCGGCTCGGACAAGGGCATGAAGTGGATCCAGGAGGAGGCCGGGATGTGGCTCACCTACCTGAACCTGGACATAGACGCCGGCGACCTCACCTACGACCTCGCCGTTGACCAGACCGGGAACGGTCAACCTTCGGCGGAGGATGCGTTCGGCAAGCGAGTCGATAACTCGACCCAGCGGGACTCCAGCGTTTGGGGATGGTTCGTGGTCCCACTGGTTGGCGCGACCGGGGTGCGCCTCGTCAGGCGGAGGGTGATGCCTCGGCGATGAGGCTAGGCCGTGTTCTGGCGGTGTGCCTGCTGCTGGCCGCGAGCGCCTGCTCTCCCGAAGCCCCGGACGAGGTTTCGGTCAACATACGCTTCTCTCGCTACCATCCCGAGCGATTCGAGTTCCCCGCCGGGTCGACGGTCAAGTTCGTCGTCATCAACAAGGATCCGATCGACCACGAGTTCCTGATCGGCGACGAGCGTGTCCAGCAGATCCACGAGGAGGGCACCGAAGCGCACCACGGGGACAAGCCCGGCGAGATCTCGATCGCCGCAGGAACGACACGTGCGACGACCTATACGTTCAACGAACCGGGAACCCTGATCGTCGGGTGCCATCTCCCCGGCCACTACGCCTTCGGGATGAGCGGAGAAATCGAGGTCGGCTAGGCGCCCGTGAAGCGCATGATGTCGAGCCCCCGACGGTAGTCGAGGACGTACACGATGTCCTTCGTGATCCAGTAGGCAGAGGCCGTGTATCCCCCGACCGGCTGGAACCATCCGACCTCGGAGATGTCGCCCGTCGAGTCGACCTTCAAGAATCGCGTCCCGAAATCGTAGTGGGCCATGGCGATCAGCCCGCCGTCGTTCCAATCGGGATGTGTGTCGAACCAGTGACTGCAGTACAGCGTGTGGGCCGGCGCGCGGCCATCGCTGTACGTGCCGCGCCCGGCGATCTCCCAGAAGTCCTTCTTCACGAAGTTGGCCGGGCCCCACACTCCGTCTGGGTTCTGCTGCTCGTCCAGATCCTCGGCGAGGACTGCCGAAGTGTCGTATGTCGCGATCTCCCCGTCACCCTGGCAATCGCTGCCGGCCAGGTTGTTCGTGCCCGCGGGCGCGATCTCGGTTCCCATGACGAGGAACTTGTCCTGCCCCTGCCTGGGCCAGACGGCGCTGTGATAGCCCAGCGAGCTGAAGGTCGTCTTGATAGTCGTCAGCTTCACGGGCGAGGCTGGGTTCGTCGAGTCGATGTAGATCGACGGCTGGCCCGCGCTCATCAACCGTCCCGGCCGAACCTCTGTGAAGTCGTGCGTGTAGCCACTACCGGGCACGCTCGTCTTCCAGTTCCCTACGGTCTTGGGACTAGAGGGTGTAGAGAGGTCGATGATCCCGCCGGTCCGCCCGATCGCGTACGTGCAGTCCGCGATGCAGCTCCAGGTGTGATCGTCCGAGGCCAGGGACCCTATGACGGCCGGCGCGGTCTTGTTCGTGACATCGATCACGAGGAACCTGTTCCCGTTGCTCGGAGCAGTGGGGTCCACACCGCTCATGATGAGAACCTTGCCGTTGGTATCGGGGTCTTCCTGCATCAGGGCGGCTCGCTCCCCCGCCTGGACTACGGGGACGGAGCCGGTCAGAACAGGAGCGGCGGGGTTGCTGACGTCGTAGATGTACACCCCCCTGGGGTCCGTCACGTAGAAGTAGCTTCCGACGAGACGCCCGCCCGACGATCCCGTATGGCGGGGGTTCACCGAGATCCATTGCACGTTGTCACTCGTGAAGTGGCCCGGCCCGGGGCCCGCCACTGCATCTGTCGCCAGGGTCGGCGCCAGCATCCCCAGGATCAGGGACGCCGACGCCAAGGTCCGGCGAGTCAGCAAGCTCGTCAGGTCGCACACTCCGTGGGAAGCTCGAAGTCCTCCGTGCCGTCGCTGCGGCTCGTCGGCGATCCCTGATCCGCGTTGAGGCCGAGGCCGCGCTTCGCGAATGCCCGCCAGATCAGGCAGCTATTCACGGCCTCCGCGGCGCCGTCGGTCAGGGCTGCGTTCGCCGCCAGGATCGCGTCCCTCGCGTCAACGAAGCCGGGGCTGCACGGCTGGAACTTCATGCCGTCCATCACGAGCTGGATCGCAAGGTTGTTGCCACCCGTCGTCCAGTCTCCGTACACGTCGGGGTTGAAGCCGTACTCGGCGACGAAGTTCCAGTACATCTCCCACAGCATCGTCGCCCACACGTACCCGACGCCGTGGGGAACGGCAAGCGTCTTGACGTCATCGTAGGTCGCGCCGTTGATCGCCATGTTCGTCGTGTAGCGGGTCGGCCGGATACCTGCCCCCTGCCTGTTCGCCTGACCGAGGACGTACGGACCCATGCCGCGGGGCTGTGCGCCGCTCTCGCCGGGCAGGGTCGTCATGGCCAGGGCCAGCCAGTCGCTCCAACCCTCTCCCTCACGCTCCTGGTGGCTCAGGCACCCGCCCTGGCTGGGTCCTCCCGTCAGGCGGTTCGAGATGCCGTGAGTGCCTTCGTGGATGATCACGCCCGCGTCGAGGTCGCCGTCGATGAGCCGCTGATTGGCCGCGGCCGTGGAAGTCCACAGGTACATCTGCATCCTGGGCCGCTGACCGTCCACCGGCGTCCCGAAGTTCGCGTTGTTCGTGCCGCTGCCGTCTTGCGCCTCGGCCTGGACCGAGTCGTTGGCGGCCCCATCGTGCCCGTAGTTGTTGACCTGGAAGTTCCCGGAGACCTCGTTGAACCCGTATCGGTAGGTGACGTCGTGGAGGATGTTGTTCCAGTAGAAGAGGTTCGTGACCGCCGCGTCCTTCCACGCGGTGGGCGGCAGCGCAAAGTCGATCGGGAAGTCGAAGTTCAGCCCGCTGCCACCGTCGGCATCCATCAGCGGCAGCGCCGTGTTGGCGCCCGGCGTCGGGTCAACGTAGGCATGCACGTTGTTACCGACGGTCCTGGTGGCTTCCGCTCCGGCGGCACCGTTCGTGTCGTGCCAGCCGAACGGTGAGCCGAACCTGTCGGCGGGGTTCGTGACGACCGTCCGTGGGCCGTCGTTGGGGCTCTCGAAGGGAAGCGCGTACACCCGGTACTTAGCCCCGTCCGTGGCAGGGTCCGGGGGCTCGATGGCCACGCTACTCGCGTCACCGCGTGCGCCGGCGCCCACAGCGGCCGAAGTCGTCTGGATGTTGTCGTGGTCCACCAGATCGACGGCGTCGAGCATCCTGCCGTTCGAGGCATCCACGCTGGCGATCCACCAGTGCCGGCCGGAGATCTCCTCGATCTCGAGCCGCCACGCGAGGCGAACACCCACGTTCGTGGCCTGATAGACGAGCGCGGCGGGGATCGGCTTCACCGAGATGCCGCCGTCCGAGAGCAGTCCGCGCTGCTCGGCACCTGAGGGAACTCGCAGGAAGCGCAGCGCCCGTGTTGTGGAGAGCCCGAGCTGCGCAGCCGCGAGCTCAACTGCACGATCAGCCCCGATCTGCATCTGGCCCGAGGCGGTGCCGGCCACCCCGCCGACCAGAGCCGAGGGCGCGTAGATCACGCGGCCGCCCCGATCGATGTTCACGGTCATGGTCCCACCCACGACCTCGAGGCCTTCGTGGCGCTGACCGAGGTAGACGTGGGTTACGCCGTTGTGTGCGTCGCGGTAGGCGTCGGTCACGAAGAGTCCGGCGAGGTCGGCCTTCGTCAATCCGAGCGCGGAGCGGTGGGTCCGGACGTGCGTGAGGGCGATGTCGATTGCACTCCCGTCCCGCCCGGCTCCAACCTCCGCGGACGAGCCGAGGCTCGGGAGGAGGCCGAGGAGAAGGGTCAGGCTCAAGAGGATCGCGGACCTGCTCGGGCGCATTGTTCCCCTTTCGATGGGCGGCGGACTGTCCGTTTATGGAGGTTCGCCGAGAAGGCCCGCTCCCCCTGTATGCACGTGCACAAAGACGAGCCGCGCTTGCTACCCGCCGTATACCTTCCTGGCGAAGATGTCGCCGGCAGACGCCACCCGGTCCAGGATGAGCAGGCCATCGAGATGGTCCAGCTCATGCAGGGCAGCCCTGGCCTCGAAGCCGTCCATCTCGTAGCGCTTGACCTCGCCGTCCGCGGTCCGGCCCTGGATCTCGATCTCGGTCGCCCGGCCGACGTTCGCTGTCAGATCGGGCACGGACAGACAGCCCTCGCGGACGGTCTCGGCCCCCCGGCTCGACACGAGGATGGGGTCGAGCAGCGCCACCAGCCCCTGAGCGGAGGTGGCTCTCCGATGTCCGGAAACGTCGAGCACGAACGCGCGGATGCCGACGCCGATCTGGGGGGCGGCCAGCCCGACCGTGACCGGCGAGGCTCGCATGGTCTCCACGAGGTCGAGGATCAGGGCCGCGGCCTCCTCATCGGTTCCCGAGAAAGGTTGGGACGGCTCCTTGAGCGAGTGTTCGGGGTACCTGACGATCGGCCGGACGGCCACCTACAGCGTCTCTACCTCGATCGGGGCGAACGTCGCATCGACGCCCACGTCAGATGCCAGCGCCTCGAGCTCGACCGAGAGCGCGACCGCGTCCATGCCGGCCGGCAGGGCCACCTCGGCCACCATCACGTAGACCGGCTTCTCCGCGCCCGTCAGGCGGCACGAGAGATCCGTGATGTTGACACCTTTCTCCGCCATGCGGCCCGTGAAGGACGCCACTATCCCCGGGTGGTCGGCGCCGTACACCGACAAGACATGAGTGGCCGCCGGGCGGTCAGGGGTGCCCGCCTCGACGTCGCTGACGGTGACGTGGACGCCTAGCGGCTCTGCGGCAGCGGTCAATGCCTCGCGGATCAGGTCGGCGTGAGTATCGGGCTGGGCGTCGACCACGAACATCATCGCGAAGTGGCCGCGAAGGATGGTCGAGGAGACGTCCTCGAGGTTCCCGCCAAGGTCTCGGAGAACACCGGTAAGCCCGCTGACTATGCCGGGCCGATCTCTTCCTATCGCCGTTACGGCTAAGTGGCCCATGAGTTGAGGTTCATTCGCTCTTGCTATGCAAAAGCCCGATTCGCTCAGCTAGACATAGCAGGTTTCCAGATCTTGCACCACGCAATAAGGAATGGTCTCCGCGAAATCAATGAGCTCTTGAAGGCTCTCCCCTTCGGTCCCAACGGCCGTCAAAAACACGGCGTGCTCAACCCAGTGAACAAGCGCGGGCAAATCTGGGACCTCGTTGAACTCCCGCCCTACACCGGTGGTGTTGCGGACGTCCACGGTGGCTCCCCATCCGATGTCCGCGAGGTAAGCATCCATCCCATCCAGCCATTCTGACGCGCTTTCACCCCATGTCGGATCGAGATCAAGGTCAATTCCGTGCTCGTACTGCAGAACAAGCATTCCCTCGGGATTGGTCCACACAGCCTCCAACTGGCTGGCGCTCGCCGGACCATCGGGAGGGAGCGGCGGACAGGCACCGCATGCGGCCAGGACTGAGGTAACAGTTGACACTGGAACGGCCTGTCCGTGGGCAAGAGGAGAGTCGCCCCACGGCCAATTGAGTGATAATGACGGGTTGGAGCCGGAGCCTTCTGCAGGTTCACTCTGGTCTTGTGGCTCAATATTGCCTTCCGAGGGTTTCCCCGGATCGCCCGGCCGTCGGCTACTCTCAAGGCGATCAATTCCAGGATCTCCACTGATGGCTCCTACTAGAGTGACCGCCACCAGAAAAACAGTCACCACTGCCAACCGCCCAAGTGCTATCGACCTCACCATTCACCTCCGTCAGCAAGGACTGCAGAAACTGTGGTACAGCGATGAATCGCCGCCTACTGCAACGACGTCTAGCCCAGGAGCGATCCCTCGGGCGATGACCGCGGGGGAGCCTCCAGTGCTGAAGTTCCTCGGGATCCAGCTTCCCCACCCCCCGGAGGAGGGATTGTATGTGATCTGCGACAGGGAACCGTTGGTTGTTCCTGCGAAGACATCGATGCGTCCCCCGCTGATCGCCGCCTCCGGGGCTGTGGTGAGTTGCCCGCCAACGCTGGACCAGCCCGACCAGCTTTGCCCGTTGTATGAGTTGAGCAGTAGTTGGCCTGCCGAGCCCCGCACAAAAACTTTGAATGTGCCCAAGG
>JBOGVX010000171.1:0-4205 GCA_050693165.1 Actinomycetota bacterium
AGCTAGAGGCCCGGCCTCCTGCTCGGCACGCTGCCGCCGGTGCCTGGAGAACCTCGAGACCTGCTCGACGGCTTCCTGGGACTCCTCCCACTTGATCAGCAGCTCCTGAGACGCGTCGCGTCCCGGCCCAGAGCCTCACGCTCTCCGGGCCCATACGTAATAGCCGCGCGCACGTGCTCGGATGGCAGCGCGTAATCCCTCCGTCGTCTCGCGCACGTCGACCGCTAGCTTGGGAACGGCATCGAGATCGGCGAGGCCCTGTGGAACCCCGATGACGACGTCGGGCGCGCGCTCTCGGACAAGCCTCCTAAGTGGATCCTGCCCCTCAGCCGCTCCCACGACCTTGGCGCCCGGCAGCCGGTCAAGGAAGTGCAACACCTCCTCCTGAAAGCCGGGGTCTTCGATCCCCAAGACGATGCTCGTCTCCCGCATCCTTTCCTCCTCCGGACGCGCGCGTCCGGCAGCTCACGTCTCGGGGAAGTAGAGGGGGAGGACAACGGTCACGAAGACCGTTCGTCGGGCAGACTAGGCTTCAGCTCGTACCCGGCACATCACCCAGACGGGGGTTAAGGCGGGGGATGTGACTTCCCCGCTTGGGGGATTGACGCTCCTCGAGCAGCGTGCCGCACCTGGGTCCATGCTAAGACTTGTCGCATGCTGCGATTGAAGTGGGCGAGTTTCGCGTTGCTCGCCACGGTGATCCTCCACGACCTCGATCACATCCGGCAGAGCAGGTCCGTCGAGCCGCTCGTGGTCGCCATAGGTGTCATCGGCGACATCGCCGTCATAACGATGGTCTCTCTCGCGATCCGGGGAAGTCGCTGGGCTCCGCTCGGAGCGGTCGTGGTCGGCCTCGCCAACTTCGTCGGCTTCATAGCCGTGCACGTGATCCCCGATTGGGGTCCGCTCTCCGACGGCTACCCAGATCTGCCGGTCGATGGGCTGTCGTGGGCGATCGTTTTCCTCCCGATGGCCGCGGCCGCAATTCTCTTGCTGGTCGGATTGCCTTTGCTGCGGGCCCAGCGTCGAGCCTGATGCCCGCCGCCGAGTTGGCATCGCTCACAACGCCGGCTCTCGCCGATGCGTGCCTTCGCCTGGACGTGGAGCTGCGGGTGGCACCCGCCGGACTTCGGCCCGTGATCGCGGGGACGACCGCAGCAGGAAGTGTCCTCCCGGTAAGGCACGCCGGAAGCGTGGACGGGTTCTTCGAGGCGTACGAGCGAGCGAGCGAGGGCGACGTGCTCGTTGTCGACAACGGAGGGCGGACCGACGAGGCGTGCATCGGCGACCTCACCGTGATCGAGGCGCGCGAGGCGGGGCTCGCGGGGATGCTCGTCTGGGGTCTGCACCGCGACACGGACGAGGTCGTGGCGCTCGGGCTGCCGGTCTTCACCTACGGCTCCATGCCCGCGGGCCCTCTCAGGGCGAGACCTCGGCCCGAGGACGCTCTCGAGTCGGCCGAGTTCGGCCCGTTCACCGTCTCGTCTCAAGATGCCGTCCTCGCCGATGCGGACGGCGCCGTGTTCGTACCGCTGTCGCGCGTCGACGAATTGGTCGCGGCGGCTCGAGCGATCATGGACGTGGAACGTGCCCAGGCGGACGCCGCAAGGGACGGAACCTCCCTTCGCGAGCAGATGCGCTTCGCCGAGTACCTGAGCCGCCGCGAGACGGACCCCTCCTACACCCTCCGCCAACACCTCCGCGAGGTCGGCGGCGAGATCGAGGAGTAGCCGGCAGGAGCACTCGCACAAATGAACATCTCCGTTCATTTGTGCCAGGGGTTCGGTCGCAAGATACCCAGGAAGGTCTAGCCACTCTCCGCGGCGAATCCTTAGGCTGCGATGCTCGCCGAACCCGCATTCCGTCGCACGTTCCCCGTGCTCGTCACCTTCGTGCTCGCCGCCGTGCTCGTGAGCCCTGTTGCCGCGACCGCCGATGACTCGGGGGGAACGACGGCCGCGCGCGCCCTCGTGGCCAGCTTCCGGGTCGCGGTGTCCACGGGCCAGCTGGGGGACGTCCTCGAGACAGCCGGCATCGCGAAGGCTAACGCCGCCATCACAGAGAATCCGATCGCCGATCTGTCAGTGGCCGTCTCGCGCGCAACCGGGCTGATCCGCGACGCGGTTCCGGCGACCGGACGCAACGCGGAGGTGCGCGCCCGGGCCCTCCGAGCCCGGCGGATGCGCAAGCCGGCGCCAGACCTCCTCGATGCCGCGGGCCACGCGGCCGTCGATCGCGCCGCGGCCATCGTTGCCTCTGCGATCGACTCGGCTCTCCCCCGCCTCTCCACTATGCGTGAACTGGGCTCGGCCGAACAGGTTGCGGGCTGCGACATCGCCGACCAGCCTCCGGCGCTGTGCATCGCCGGTGACGGCCAGAACACCATCACGGAGGACTACGCGCTTGTCGTCGACCTGGGCGGCAACGACACGCACGCGAACTCCGCGGGTGGCGCGGATTCGCTCAATAACGGCCTGCCGGTCTCGGTCACGATCGATCTCGGCGGGAACGACACCTACAGCACGAAGAGCCCGACGAAATCGGGGTCGCAGGTCGCGCAGGGAGCGGCGGTTGCGGGCGCCGGGTTCCTGGTCGACGTCGCGGGGGACGACACGTACAGCATCGCGAGCGAAGGTCCATTCTCGATCGCGGTGGGCCAGGGCAAGGCCTTGTCCGGAGTCGGCGTGCTTGCCGATCTCGCCGGGAACGACTTCTACGAGCTCGACGCTCGCGGGCCCGGATACCCGCTCGCGATGGGGCAGGGCGACGGCGCGCATGGCCCGGGGGTGCTCCTCGACCTCGGCGGGAACGACCGACACTCGATCCGGGCAACCGCCACCGAGTTCTTCCTGCTGCCCCTGGGAGGAGTCGCACCGCCGGTGGCTACGGCACAGGGTATGGGCACCGGGCAGTTCGGATACGTCAACTTCCAGACACCGCCTCCCGTCCACGTCGACGGCAGCTACCGCAACATCGGGATCGGCCTGTTCGCGGACTCAGGTGGCACCGATGACCTCGAGATCGATGCGACCGTGCCCGACCCGCCCGACGACACGTTCTTCGGGCCCGGGCTGATCGGGCTGCCCGGAGCGGCCGCGGTCGGCGTCGGAGCAGCTCAGTCGGGTGGCTACGGCTTCGCCGTGCTGGGCGACGGGGACACGGAGACGACCATCACGGCAACGACCCGCGCGCAGTACGCGGCAGGCCTCAGCGGCGGCCTCGGGTACGGGTACGGCAGCGGTTGGGGTGTGGTCTCGGATGTGGGCGGGGACGACGTGCGCACGCTGCGCTCCGACGTAAGCGTCGAGAGGCACGGTCATGGGGCGGACGACTGTGAGAGCTGCGACACACAAGCTTGGGGTCGGACGGACATCGCGACGATCCGGGGCATGGGATCAACGTACGAAGGCGGTACGGGCTTGCTCGAGGATGCGGAGGGCGCCGACATGTACTTCGCGCACGCCACGAACCTCGTTGACACAACCTTCGCCGACGAGCGCACTCAGGGGCCTCCCGGCAAGAGCGTCTCGTTGGCGGGACCCGTTCGGGTTGTTGCACAGGGCGCATCTGAGAGCCTCGGATCAGCCGAGCTCGTGGATGCCGCCGGGGACGACCGCTACGAGGTGATCGCCGGATCGCTCGCGAAAGCCAAGGCGAGCCGCCAGGGCCAGGGCCCGAGCCCCGAAGCGACCGCGACCGCCGGCGAGTCTGTGATCCTCGCGCAGGCGTCGGCACGGGGCACGGGGACCGGCTCGCTCACGGATCTGGGAGGGGCCGACACTTACATCGTTTCGAGCACCGTTGGCGCCGAAGCGGACCCGCCGACGAACACCGAGACCGGCGCGGCGACCGCGGGAGTGCTCGCGAGCGTCGACGAGACATCGGCTGCTCGATTCACCGATCGAGACGACGGCAAAACCGACTCGTTCACTAGCGCCCCCGCAACTCCCGCATGCACCGGGACCCGCGGACAGGGAACCTGGGTCGACTGCGGCGGGGCGGGCGTCGGCCTCGTCGTCTGACGCCTCTCGGGAACATTTCCCCTGCTCAGAGCACATATCGGGAGACTCAGTGATGCCTCTGTTAGCCTGTTCGAGCCCGCTAGCAGGGCCTTCCCCACGATGAAAACTCAACTCCTCTCTCGCCCATCGCTGCGACGCGGCAGCATCGTGCTCGCGCTCGCCGCCCTGCTGCCACTGCTGATC
>JBOGVX010000172.1:0-19465 GCA_050693165.1 Actinomycetota bacterium
CCGATGCCGACCATGTGCACGGAGCGGATGGCGCCGAGGTCCGGCACCTCGAGCGTAGGGATGCTCCCCGGGGGTGGCTGGTAAGCCTTCACTGCCGCGCCCCATCGGCCACTGAAACCACCAGCCCACTGAGCGCGTCGGCGGCGTCCGGCCTCCCGAACGTCTTGGCCGCCCCTGCCATGGTCGGCAGTCGATCGGACCAGCGCATGAGTTCACCGACCGTCATGGCTAGAGCGCGTCCGTCTGTCTGCTCGTCCAGGAGTACGACTGCTCCCCCCGCGCGCTCCAGGGCCCTCGCGTTCGCCTCCTGATGATTCGCCGTCGCGTACGGGTACGGGACGAGGATCGAGGGGACCCCCGACACGGCGAGCTCCGCGACGGTCGTCGCGCCGGATCGCGTGACGGCCAGGTCGGCGACGCTGTAGCCGAGCTCCATCCGGTCGAGGAACGGCACGACCCTTACCAGTAGGTTGCCGTCCACCTGCAGCGACTGGGTGACCTCGTCATGGTTCCGTGGTCCCGAGACGAGGACGACCTGGAGATCGTCTCGCTCACGAAGGATCCGACTGAGCTCGATCGTCGCCCGATTGAGCCGAACCGCACCCTGGCTCCCGCCGAACACGAGCAGGGTCGTGCGGCCCTCCTCGAGCTGCAGCTGCTCGCGGGCCCGAGCGGCCATCTCCTGTCGCCGTCCGACGGCATCGATGATCGGCTCGCGGACTGGGTTGCCGACGACGACTCCACGCACGCCATGTGGAAGGTGTCTTCCGCCCTCGCGGAACGACAGCGCGACCACTCGCGCCCATCGCGCTGCGAGGCGGTTGGCGAGTCCCAGCACGGCGTTCTGCTCGTGGACGACCAGTGGCACTTTCTCGCGTCGAGCTGCGAGGCTGACCGGAACGCTCACATACCCGCCCATGCCCAGGACCACGTCCGCCTCGCGAACGAAGCCCCTGGCCACGCCGGAAGCCCGGAGGGCCGCGAACGGTGCTGCGATCGTTCGGAGGGACACCTTTCTATGGAAGGGCAACGCCTCGATCGCCTTGAGCTGGAACCCGGCCGCCGGAACTATCGAGGCTTCCTGACCGGTGCCCGTTCCCACGAAGACCACTTCCGCGCCGTAGCGGTCTCGCAAGTGGATCCCGGTGGCCACCGCCGGGAAGATGTGTCCGGCGGTTCCGCCTGTACCGATCACTACGCGCATGAGCTAGCCCGCCTGCCTGCGACGACCTCCGGACCTCGAGATGGAAAGGAGGATCCCCACGGCCACAAGGGATACGACCAGAGCCGAACCGCCGAATGAGACGAACGGCAGCGGCACACCCGTGATCGGAAGGAGCCCCGTGACCGCGCCCAGGTTGGTGATCGCCTGGATCGCGAACCATCCCGTGATGCCGCAGGCGAGCATACGGCCGAATGCGTCCGGCGCATGGAGAGCGATGCGAACCCCGGCATACAGAAGGAGTCCGAACAGGACGAGGACCAGCAGCGCACCTATCAGACCCAGCTCCTCTCCGATGATCGAGTAGATGAAGTCCGTATGCGCGTTCGGCAGGAAGCCGAATTTCTGTCGTCCGGCTCCGAGCCCGAGCCCGAACACGCCTCCGGAGCCCAGCGCGACGGCGGACTGGATGTTCTGGTATCCGGCCCCCAGCGGGTCATTCCAGGGATCGAGGAAGGACAGGAACCTGGCCCACCTGTACCCCTCGACGAAGATCAGCCCGAGGCCCAGAGTTGCGAGCGACGCCGCCCCGACCGCCAGGTGCTTGAGGCGGGCGCCCGCAGCGAAAACGAGAATCCCGACGATCGAGACGATGATGATCGCCGTCCCCATGTCGGGCTGCAGAAGGATCAGCATGCAAACGACCCCTATGACTGGCAGGAGCGGGATCGCCAGCAGACGAGGGTCGCCGATCCGCTTCCACCGCGCGGACAGCAGCGCGGACGCGTACGCGATCACCGCGAGCTTGGCGAGCTCGGACGGCTGGATCGTCACGGGTCCGATCTCTATCCACCGCGCCGACCCGCCGGCCACCTTTCCGAAACCGGGGATCAGGACGAGGAACAGAAGGACGACGCTGCCGCCCAGCAACGGCAACGACAGATGCTTCCAGGCGTCATGCCGCATCCTCGAAGAGACCCACAGGCCCGCGGCACCGACCGCCGCGTACACGGCCTGGCGCAGGAAGAACATGAAGCTTGAGCCGAACTGCTCGTAGGCCTGAACGGAGGAGGCCGAGAGCACCATCACCAGGCCAACCGAGACTAGCGCCGCGGTCGCCCCGAGCAGAAGGAGCCTGTCCCGGCCGTGCGTGACCGCTCCAGTCCTGCCGGCAAGCCTCTCCCCCGGCCGGACGAGGCGCAGGTGCGGACGTGAGGAGCCCGCTCGCTTGGAGGCCGCTCTCGCGCCGGCCATCAGGGCACCCTCGCTCCGTCGAGCGACCTCGCCGCGGCGGCGAATCTCTCGCCGCGCTCGGCGTAGTCAGCGAACATGTCCCAGCTCGAGCACGCGGGGGCGAGAACCACCGTGGAGCCGGGCTTGGCCATGTCCGCTGCGTACGCGACGGCCTCCTCTATAGACGCGGCCTTCCTCACCGGGATGTGCTCGGAGAGGATTCGGTCCAGCTCCTTGGCGGCTTCCCCGAGCACCACGGCACCGGCGAGATGTGGGACGGCCTCGGCCATCGGAGACAGATCGATCCCCTTGCTCCTGCCGCCACAGATGAGGATCGCGTCCTCGAATCCGCGGATCGTGGAGAGCGCCGCGTGGGGATTCGTGGCCTTGGAGTCATCAACGAATCTCGTGCCCCGAACCTCGGCAACGACCTCGCCCCTGTGCGGGGGCGGCTGCGTCTCGCGGATCGCAGCGCCCACCGCCGCCACATCGATCCCGAACGAGATCGCCACTGCGGCCGCCGCGGCGGCGTTGGCCAGATGCGACGGCGAGTCCGACCTGGGAACGCCGAGTGGATGTGTTCCCGCGGCGTCGCGCCATACGAGCTGACCGTCGTCGTATCCCGCCTGATCGATCTGTGGGGAAGCCGTCGAGAACCAGACCAGTCGGCAGGGAGCATCTCCACTTACCGCGGCCGCCATCGGATCCTCGAGGTTCCCAACGTGAACGTCGTCGCCATCCTGGTTCTCGAACACGCGGCGCTTCGCGGCGGCATAGGGCTCGAGGGATCCGTGCCAGTCGGTGTGGTCCTCCGCCAGGTTCAGCAGCGCGGAAACCTTCGGACGGAACGTCTGGTGGAAGCGGAGCTGGAACGAGGAAGCCTCGACGGCGAGAGCCTGATGGCCTTCCGCCGCGGCCAGCGAGAACGGGTAGCCCACGTTCCCACAGGCGATCGCGTCGAGGCCGGACCTGCGCATCGCCTCGGCGACGAGCCTGGTGGTGGTCGTTTTCCCATTCGTACCGGTGATCGCGACGTACGGACACGAGGCCACCCGGGCGCCCAGCTCGAGCTCGCTCCAGATCGGCACGTCTCGCTCGGTCGCCCACTTGATGATGTCGGCGCCCTCCGGCACGCCGGGGCTCACGACTAGCAGGTCTGTGTCGTCGAGGTCCGAGGGCAAGTGCCCGCCGGCTCGGACCTCCGCGCCCGCGGCCTCCGCTACCGCGGCACGCTGTCTCACCTCACTGAGGGGACGGCCTTCGCTGACGAGGACACCCGCCCCCCGATCGCGCAGCACGCGTGCCGCCGCAAGGCCGCTCTCGCCGAGGCCGATCACGGTCACGCGCTTGCCCGACAGCTCCGTCACGTGACACCGCCCCTGGTCAGGAAGTCCGCGTAGAACAGGCCGAGCCCGAAGATCACCGCGAGCCCAGCGATGATCCAGAACCTCACGATCACCGTGAACTCGTGCCAGCCCAGAACCTCGAAGTGATGGTGGATCGGGGCCATCCGGAACAGCCGGCGCTTGAACACTCGGAATGAGATGACCTGCAGAACGACCGATGCGGTCTCGAGCACGTAGAGGCCGCCCAGGATCGCGAGCAAGAGCTGTGTGTGCGTGGCGATGGCCATCGCCGCCGCGAGCCCACCGATCGCGAGCGAGCCCGTGTCGCCCATGAAGATCTTCGCCGGTGACGCGTTCCACCAGAGGAATCCGGCGATCGCACCGAGACAGGCGGCCGCCAGTATCGCCAGGTCGAGAGCGTTCTCGAGATCGACGGCGTAGCAGCTGTCGACGGGCACCGCGGCGCACGTGTGTCTGAATTGCCAGAACGCGATGATCACGTACGCGGCAAACACCATCGCGCTCGACCCGGAGGCAAGACCGTCCAGTCCGTCGGTGAGGTTCACGCCGTTCGCCGACGCCGCCATGATGATGGACACCCAGACGAAGAAGAACGCGCCGAGGTCGAGGCCCGTGTCACGGATGAACGAGAGCTCCGTGGTCCCGTCTCCGAGCCGCGTGAAGCCGTACGCGAACGCGACCGCGACGATCCCCTGTCCTACGAGCTTCGCCGTCTTCCCGATCCCGAGGGACCTCTGCTTGTGAACCTTCAGGTAGTCATCGATGAATCCGACGAGCGCCATGCCGGCGCCGGCTCCGAAAACCAGCATCCCGGTGGCGGTGATCCTTCCCTGCACAGCACCGGTAAGAAGGTACGCGAACGCGACCGCCGCCATGATCACCAGGCCGCCCATCGTCGGCGTGCCCATCTTCTCCTGGTGCTCGGGATACAGGTGCGGCCCCGATTCCCTGACGCGCTGGCCCCAGCCCAGAACCTTGAAGAATCGGATCGCCGCTGGTGTGAAGAGCAGGGTCGTCATCAGCGCCAGCGCCGCCGCGATCAGGACACTGGTCAACTGAGCGCCTCCGCGACCCGCTCCAGTCCGGCGACGCGCGAGCCCTTGACCAGGACGACGTCGCCCTCGGTCGCGATGTCTCGCACGACGCGCGCGGCTTCGTCGGTCGTCTCGACGCGCCGGATACGTTCCGGTTCGACGCCTTCTCGCTCCGCCCCGATCGCGATGCCGAAAGCCCGCGGGCCGATGACCACGAGGTGATCGATCCCGAGCCTGGCGACGATCTCGCCGATCCGCTCGTGCTCGGCCGCCGAGATCTCGCCGAGCTCGGCCATCTCGCCGAGCACCGCGATCGAGCGGCCGCCCTTGGCCATCCAGCGAGCGGCCTTGAGCGCAGCGGCCATGGAGGTCGGGTTGGCGTTGTAGGCGTCGTTGAGGATGCGCACCCCGCCCGCGCCATCCTGGAGCTCCATGCGCCAGGGCGAGAGCCGGACGTCCTTCAAGCCACTCGCGCACTCGCCGACCGACAGACCCAGCGCGATCCCGGCCGCGGCCGCAGCGAGCGCGTTCCATGCCATGTGCTCGCCCGGAACGGGGAGCTCCATGCGCTCGGACCCGTCCGGCGCGACCAGCGTGAACGAGGGCCGGCCGAGCTCGTCCAGCACGACGTCGTCCCCCCGCACGTCCGCGTGCGGCGACACTCCGAAACGGATGACCCCGGCGCGCGATCTCGACTCGAACGCATCCACCAGCGGGTCGTCGGCGTTGAGAACCGCGACCCCGTCGGGCGGCAGGGCCTCGACGAGCTCGCCCTTGGCGGTCGCCACGTTCTGGAGGGAGCCGAACATCTCCATGTGGGCGGGGCCGACGTTGGTGACGACGCCGATGTGCGGCTCGGCGATCTCGCACAACCTCGCGATGTGCCCGATCCCCCGGCTGCCCATCTCGACCACGACGACCTCTGTGCCCGAGGGGGCGTTGAGGATGGTCAGGGGAACCCCCACCTCGGTGTTGAAGGAGCGAGGGCTGGACCAAACGCGGAACCGCGAGGCCAGGACCGAGCTGGTCAGGTCCTTCACCGACGTCTTTCCGGTCGATCCGGTGATGCCCACAACCTTCGCGCCCATCACCGCTCGCTCATCGCGGGTGAGGTTCATCAGCGCGTCGCGCGTGTCCTCGACCAGGATCGAGGCGCCCGCGGTCTCACGGGACACGAGAGCCGCGACCGCTCCGTGGTTCATCGCCTGATCCACGAAGGCGTGTCCGTCGACCTGCTCTCCCGCGATCGCCACGAACAGATTCCCTCTCTCGACGTCACGGCTGTCGGTGGCCACGCCCTCGACCATCACGTCATCTCCGTGAAGCGTTCCGCCGACCGAGGCCGCGACCTGCGAGAGCTTGCGTCTCATCCTCGATCCTCCAGGAGCGTCTCGATCTCCTCGCGAGCGACGATCCTGTCGTCGAACGGGATCGTGCGGTCGGCGAACTCCTGGCCGGTCTCATGTCCCTTGCCGGCGATCACAACGATGTCCCCCGCCGATGCCTCAGCGAGGGCAAGCCGGATCGCAGCGCGCCTGTCCACTTCGACCGTGTAGGCGCCGCCACCGTTACGCGCGCCCTCCTCTATCTCGCGGACTATCGCCTCGGGCTCCTCCGATCTGGGGTTGTCGCTGGTCACGACGCTCAGATCCGCATGACGCGTGGCCGCCTCGCCCATCAGCGGGCGCTTCCCACGGTCACGGTCGCCGCCGCACCCGAACACGGCGATCACGCGATTGCCAGCGGCAAGATCGCGCGCCGCCCGCAGCACGTTCTCCAGGCTGTCGGGCGTGTGCGCGTAGTCGACGAGCACCTCGAAGGGCTGGCCGGCCTCCACCGGCTCCATGCGTCCCGGAACACCACGGAGCTGCGCGATCCCTTCCGCGGCCGATTCGGCCGGGATGCCGACCTGCCGCGCGGCGGCAAGTGTCGCCAGACAGTTACTGACGTTGAACGCGCCGCGAAGACGCGAGCGCACCTCGACGCCGCCGGCTCGGAACGAGACCCCCTCCGGTCCCACCGATACGTTCTCCGCTCTGAGCTCCGCGCCCTCGCCCACGCCGAATGTCAGGGTCGGGACACGTCCCGCCAGCGAACGGCCTTCCGGCGAGTCATTGTTGATCGCGGCCCGCTCCGCCATGTCCGGCGTGAAGAGCATCGCCTTCGCGCGCAGGTACCGATCCATGTCTCCGTGGTAGTCGAGATGGTCCTGCGAGAGATTCGTGAACACGGCGCACGAGAAACGGATGCCGCCGACGCGATGCTGGTCGAGCCCGTGAGAGGAAACCTCCATCGCGACACCACCCACACCCTGCTCTCGCATCTCGTACAGGATCCTGTGGATGTCGGGCGCTTCGGGCGTCGTCCGGTCGTATCCGACCACGCGACCGTCGACCCTGACGCCGGTCGTCCCGATCATGCCCGGCACCGCGCCGGAGGCCTCGAGCACCCGCTCCAGCAGGTACGTCGTCGTCGTCTTCCCGTTGGTACCGGTGACACCCACGACAACCATCGCATCCGAAGGGCGCCCAAAGAAGGACCCCGCGACAGGTCCCATGGCCTCTCGAACGGAGGGGACGATCACCTCGGTGGCCCCCGTCTCGAGCGGCCGTTCAGCAACCACGACCACCGCGCCGTTCGCCACCGCCTCGGCAGCATGATCGTGCCCGTCCGTGTGGTCCCCGCGAACCGCGAAGAACAGTGATCCCGGCTCCAGCTCTTTGGACCGGTAAGAGATCCCCGAGATAAGCATGTCTGCCTCGCCCACCACCTGAGCGTGCGGGAGGGGGGCGAGCAGGTCTCGAAGAGGTACGGCCGTTGGCAACGAGATTGGGGCCGAGAACGCGCCCGGCACAGAGGATTCTATCGTCCCACCGCGGGCGATCATCCCTTGATGAGCGTGGGCGGAACCGGGGGCGGGTCGGCGGTCGGTACCCGCAGATGGGCGAGGGCGAAGCTGGCCACGTCGCGGAACAGGGGTGCGGATGCGATACCGCCGTAGACGGTCTCGGGCTCGTCGAGGATGGCCGCGACGACGATCGCCGGGTCCGCGGCCGGAGCGAATCCTATGAACGACGCGACGTACTGGTCGCTGTATCCCAGCTGATCCTCCAGAGGCTTGCGCGCGGTACCCGTCTTGCCCGCGACCCAGTAGCCCGGAACCTGAGCCTCGAGACCCGTGCCGGTCTCGACGGCCTGAGCGAGCATCCCCGTCACCACGTCGGCCGTGGAGGGCGAGACCACCGGGGTGCGCTCCGGCTCTGGAGCGGAAACCAGATCGCCACCCTCTCCAACGGTTCCTTGTACGAGCCGCGGGGTGACTCGCACCCCATCGTTCGCGATCGTCGCGAAGACGGACGCCATTTGCAGAGGCGTAACCGCGATCCCCTGGCCGATCGGGATCGTTCCCATGCTGGTCCCCCACCACTCGTCCTGCTGCATGAGGATCCCGTCCGCCTCGCCGGGAAGTCCGATCCCCGTCTCGCGCCCGAAACCGAAAGCTCTCAGGTAGTCGTCGAGCCGTTCCTTGCCGAGGCGCTCGGCCGTCATGATCGTGCCGACATTGCTCGACTCGGCGATCACGTCCGTGAGCGTCATGGGAAGCGTCGGATGCGTGTGCGAGTCGTGGAACCACCTGTCCGCGACTCGGTACCTGTCCGGGACGGAGAGCCGCTCGCGGAGGCCGATGACCCCCTCCTCCACTGCGGCCGCCGCGGTGATGACCTTGTTGACTGAGCCGGGTTCGTACACGTCCGTGACGCTGCGATTGCGACGGATCGCGATGTCTGCTTCGCCGAACGCGTTCGCGTCGAACCCCGGAGCGGTGGCCATGGCAAGCACGTCCCCGGAGCTCGGCTCGAGAACGATGACGAGTCCTCCCTTGGCGCCGTTCCGGCGAACCGCTTCCTCCAGCGCCTGCTCGGAGTGGAACTGGATCGATGAGTCGATCGTCAGGACCAGGTCGCCGCCACGCGCCGGCTCACTTATCGCCTCCGACCCCTGTGGGATCGTGAGCCCGTTCGGGTCCTGCTCGATGATCATGTTCCCTGCGGACCCTGCCAGCACGTCCTGGTACTCGAGCTCGACGCCCTCGAGTCCGGCTCCATCCAGCCCGACGAAGCCGAGTAGCTGAGAGGCCAGGGACCCCCCCGGGTAGTAACGCTTCGTCTCGTCCAGCAACCCGATGCCGGTGATCCCGAGGCGCTCGACCCGCTTCGCAACTGAGAGGTCGACCCGCCTGGCCAGGTAGACGAAAGGATCGCCGGAGAGAAGAAGAGGGATGAGCTCCTCTCGGGGGACCTCCAGGATGGGCGCGATAGCCGCAGCGGCCGTTATGGGATCGCTCAGGATCCGGGTGTCCGCGTAGATGGCGCGCGCCGGCAGTGACAGCGCCAGCTCGCGCATCGAGCGGTCGTAGATGGTTCCCCGCTCCGCCGGGAGCTCGATACGCCGGATCCTCTGGGCGTCGGCGAGCGCCTCGTAGGTCGTGGCATCCCTGACATGCAGCACGACAAGCCTGGCCGCGACGCCGGTCAGCGCGAGTGCGAAAGCGACGAAGAGCGTGACCACCCTGCCCGCGGGCGGGCGCCCTTTCATGGGGCGCCGAGGATCTCGACCCGTTCGGGCGTGACGAGTCCGCTGCGGCGCGCGGCGGCCGCCACGCGCTCGGGTGATGAGAGCCGTGCCAGCCGCAAGCGAAGCATGTCGCCCTCGAGCTCCAGCCGTTCCGCCTGACGGCCGAGCGTCGAGAGCCGGAACGCCCCCTGAGCGAGGAGCGCCTGCGCGCTGGTGAGCGTCAGGATCAGGCCGGCCACGAGCACCACGGATAGAAGGAAGAAGGGCAGGCCGCGGCGACGCGAAACCGGAGCTCGAACGGCTCGCAGCCGGGGCCGGGCCGGCCGGACCGGCAGCCGGGCAGCGCGAGAGGCAGGAAGGGCCATCAGGCAGCCTTCCTCTCGGCGGCGCGCAGCTTCGCGCTACGAGCGCGTGGATTGGCGGCGGCTTCCTCTTCGGTCGGCCGCAGGACCTTCTTGGTGAGCACCTGGAGCCGGTCGTCGTCACGCATCCGGTGCTTGACGACCCGGTCCTCGAGCGAGTGATAGGAGATCACCACGAGGCGACCTCCCGGGGCGAGGAGCTGAACCGCCCGGGGAAGGGAGGCGGTCAGCTCCTCGATCTCCCGGTTCACCTCGATCCGGATCGCCTGGAAGGCCCGGCGTGCCGGATGAGGTCCACCGCGTCGCTTCGGAACGGCGGCCGCAACCACCGCAGCAAGCTCGCGGGTGGACTCGAGAGGTGCTCGAGATCTGGCTCTGACGATGGCGGCGGCTATCCGCCGCGAGAAACGCTCCTCGCCATGCTCGCGCAGCACTCGCTCGAGCTCGGCCTCGGAGTATCCGTTCACGATGTCGTCCGCCGATGTCCCCTCGGAGGCCATGCGCATATCGAGTGGCCCGGGATCGCGATAGGAGAAGCCACGGGCGCTGTGGTCGAGCTGCATCGACGAGACGCCCAGGTCGTAGAGGACGCCGTCGGCGTGTTCAACGCCGGCCTCCTCCGCGACCCGGTCGAGCTCGCTGAACCGCCCTTGCGCGAGCTGCACGCGATCCTTGAAGGACGAGAGCCGCTCCTCCGCGAGGGCAAGTGCCTCCGCGTCACGGTCGAGCCCAACCAGACGCCGCACGCCCGCCTCGAGGAGCGCGGCCGCGTGACCGCCGGCGCCGACCGTGAGGTCCAGCACCGTGCGCGCTCTCGACAAGAGCTCCACCACCTCTCGAACCATGACCGGCGCATGCCCTTGCTCAACCAAGAACCCGTATGGCCAGTAGCCCGGCCCCCAGCACCGACCCGCTCGTGAGGACCATCAGGGCGATCAGGTAAAGGCTCTCCGCTATCTCGCGACCCATGGCTCCTCCTTATGGCCTCTCGGCGGCCAGTCCGCCGGATCGGTACGACGCTTCCTGCTCGGCCGAGTACCGCTCCCAGTCCTCGGTCGACCAGATCTCGAGCCGGTCCGAGACCCCGATAACCGACACGTCCCGGTCGAGGCCGACCTTCTCTCTGAGCCGGCGAGGGATGACGAGGCGGCCCTGAGCGTCGAGGTCGACGTGCTCCGCGTTGCCGAAGAAGACGCGCGTGTAGCCCCGGTTCGACTGATTGGCCAGCGCCCGCTCCTCCACTCGATCCTTCTCCTGCACCCACTCATCGGGGGGAAAGGCGTAGAGGCAGCCTTCCTGGCCGAGCGTGAGATGGACGCCGGCCTTGAAAGCGTCTCTGAACTTCGCGGGGAGTGAGATCCTCCCCTTCGGGTCCATCTGATAGCGATGCTCACCCAGGAGCTCCGCCACATGCCCTCCCCTCCTCGACCCCCAGCCCTCCTCTGGAGTACCACTGTTATGCCACTGCTACTCCACCGGGTCAACACGAAAGGGCGAATTACAATCTTGTAATTGCCACTGAGGCTTCTACTGCGGATGCGTTACCGGGTCAGTGGGGACCGTGGCCGTTCGAAGCCGGCAGGTACTGCTCCCACTCGGGCTCGAGCTTGCCCAGAGATAGCCTCAGGCCGTCCTTGGGCGCGTATGGCGGGCGGCGCAGTCGCATGCCGGCCTCCGCGTGAAGGTGGTTCTCCTTCTTGGCGTTGCACCTGCGGCACGAGGCCACCACGTTCTCCCAGGTGTGTCCCCCACCTCGCGAGCGAGGGATCACGTGGTCGACGTTCTCGGCAGCACGCCCGCAGTACTGGCAGCTCCAGTCGTCGCGAGCGAAGACGGCCCTACGCGTCAGAGACGCGCGGGCTCGGAAGGGAACGTGAACGAAGTAGGTGAGTCGGACCACGGAAGGCGCGGGGATCGAGAGGTGTTCAGAACGGAACACCATCCCGTTCGACTCGATGATGTCCGCCTTCTCCTTGAGGACGAGGATGACCGCCCTCCTTGCCGCGACGACGGCTAGGGGTTCGTAGGACGCGTTCAGTACCAGGGATCTTCCCAAGCAACACCTCGCCGTGCTCATTATACGAACGTCCTGCTCGAATCCGGCGAAACGGGTGCTTGAAACGGGCGGGCGCCGGGCGTGTAATCCCGTGGGGAGGGCGGTGCCCCCCAAAGTGCCGGTGCCCAAAGGATGACGGATGCCCGAGCGTGGGCCGCGCGGGGTATCTCAGGGATGACGGGCACGGGCCGTGCCGCCTTCCCCCCTTACCTCTCTCGCTCGCCGAACCTCCGCACTCCCTCTTTGAACTCGTCTTCCGCCGCCGTGGGAACCCCCACCTCGGCCTCCATGGAGAGACCCTGATCCAGAGGAAGCCCGAAGGTGGCCAGGGCTGCCTGCCTGTCTGCCAGGAGGCTCAGCTGCGGATACTCGGAAACCCGCTGCGCCAGCTCCAGGGCACGATCGAGCGCGGAGCCCGCGGGAACGACCTCCTGAACCAGCCCCATCTCCAAGGCCCGAGCCCCGTCGATCCGCTCCCCCGTCTCCATCAGGTAGAGAGCGTTTCCCGTCCCGATGCGCCTCGTCATGCGCTGGGTACCGCCGTCGACCCAGGGCACACCCGAGCGGCGGTTCAACGCGGCGAATACCGAGGAATCGCCCGCGATGGCGAAGTCGCACCAGCATGCGAGCTCGATGCCGCCGCCTATGCAGTAGCCCTCGATGGCGGCGATACATGGCTTGCCCGGCTCGAGGTTTGAGAAGCCGAGGGGCGCGTTGCGCAGGGCGCCGGGCCGCAGCATGAGCTCCTCGACAGCCTTCAGATCGGCCCCGGAACAGAACGCCCGGTCCCCGGCCCCGGTAACGACCATCACGGAAGCTTCCTGATCCTCGGAGAACGACTCGATCGCGGCGGTCAACGCATCGGCGGTCACGGCGTCGATGCAGTTGTGGACCTCGGGGCGGTTGATGGTCACGAGCGTTACGCCGCCTCGACGCTCGACGAGGAGCTTGTCCGTGGGCATGAAGCCGGGATGATACCCGTCAACGACGTTCTTCCGCGCTCGCCGTAATATGCCTGAGCACAGGAGGGGTGATCTGGCGGAGAAGAAGCGGGATGCGGACTGGACCTGGTTCGCCGAGCTGTTCGCAGCAATCCAGGCGAACATCGAACGCGTGGTCCAGGGCAAGACCCACGAGATCCGTCTGGCTCTGGCGACGCTCGTGGCCGAGGGCCATCTGCTGATCGAGGACGTTCCCGGCGTTGGCAAGACCATGCTCGCAAAAGCGATGGCCCGCTCCTTCGACTGCGCGTTCCGAAGGATCCAGTTCACCCCCGACCTGCTCCCCACCGACGTCATGGGCGTGAACGTCTACAACCAGGAGCGCGGAGATTTCGAGTTCAAGCCGGGGGCCGTGTTCGCGAACATCGTGCTCGGTGACGAGATCAACCGCGCGAGCCCAAAGACTCAGTCCGCACTGCTCGAGAGCATGGAGGAACAACAGGTCACGGTCGACGGTGTGACCTACGAGCTCGGCACTCCCTTCATGGTCATCGCCACCCAGAACCCGATCGAGCACGAGGGAACCTACCCCCTGCCCGAAGCACAGCTGGACAGGTTCATGATTCGCCTATCGATCGGCTACCCCGATCCCGAAGCGGAGGCCGAGATCCTCGCCACGCACGGCAGGCACTCGACCCTCGAAGAGATCGGGCCCGTGACCGACGCGGCCGGCGCCGCCCGGATGATCGCGATCGCCAGGGAGGTGTTCGTCGCAGACGCGTTGCGCCGCTACATCGTCGATCTCGTCGACTCGACCCGGAGGCATCCCGATGTGTACCTGGGCGGCAGCCCGCGCGCCTCGCTGATGCTCCTGAGAGCGACCCGCGCTCTGGCCGCAAGCGAGGGACGCGACTACGCGATACCCGACGACGTGAAGACCCTTGCGATCCCGGTCCTCGCACACAGGCTGATCGTCTCCGCCGACGCCGCGATGAGTGGACGCGACGCGCGAGCGGCGCTGACGCAGTCCCTCGACGAGGTCCCCGTCCCGGTCGAAAGGTAGCCGGTGCTCACAGGCAGGGCCTGGGCGATCATCGCCGCCGGCGCGATCCTGTGGCTCGCATCGCGGATCATCGGTAACCCCGACCTGCACATGGTCTCGGTCGGCCTGCTCGCCCTCATCCCACTCGCGACTCTGCTGGTCCGTTTCATGCGGCACGACCTGTCCGCGGTCCGCCGCCTATCGACACGGCGCGCGTTCCCCGGGACACGGGTGAGAGTCGACATCGAGGTCCGCAACCTCGCAGAGCGGCGAACGGCGATGCTCCTCGTGGAGGACCGCCTCCCTTCGGCGCTCGGGCCGCCCGGCCGCGGAGTGCTGGGCGAGATCCGGCCCGGGGCGCGCCGGCACATCTCCTACGACATCACCCCGCGATCGCGCGGCCGCTACTCGGTGGGTCCGATGACAGTCATGGCGTCGGATCCGTTCGACCTGGTGCGCAGACGCATCGAGTTCGACGTCCAGCACGACCTGATCGTCTATCCCGAGATCGAGGACATCGGACGGTCACGCCCATCCACTCCCCTCGGGGGCGCGGGTGAGTCGTCCACCCGTCAGCTGCTCCAGGCGGCGGAGGACTTCTACACGATGCGCTCGTACGAAGAGGGGGACGACCTCCGCCGCATCCACTGGCCTAGCGTCGCGAGGACCGGCGAGCTGATGATCCGCCAGGACGAGTCGGCCAAGCGCGCAGCCGCGTCCATATTCGTGGACAACCGAAGCTCGTCCTTCGGTGGTGACCGGCAGGCCTTCGAGAAAGCTGTATCGGCGGCGGCCTCTGTCGGGGCGCTGTACCTGCGTACGGGGTTCCGGCTGCGGCTGGCGACTGCAGAGCGAGCACCGGCCGTGGTAGAGCTGGACAGCTTCCTCGAGATCCTCGCGCTCGCTCGCCGCTCCCGGACGGCTCAGATGGCACCGACACTGGCGAAGCTAGCCGCCGCGGCCGCCGGAGGCGGGGCTCTGGTGGTGGTCACGCACGTCCCGGATGCCGCCGACGCCGCAACGCTGCAGCGGCTGACGATGGCCACCGGCTCGAAGCTCGCGATACTCGTCGACTCGGTGGAGCTGGACGACCTGCCACTGTCGGCGAGGCACTCGGCCGAGAGAAGGGTCGAGGGCGCGAGGAGCGCGCTCACCCGTGCCGGGTGGGACGTACTCATCATCGGATCGGACGAAAGGTTGGGAGAGGTATGGCCGCGGAGGCGCGCTCGAGCGCCGGTGGCGATCGCCGGGTCCTGGTAGTAACGCTGATCCTCTTCGGCGGTGTGACCGGGATCGTCTTCGGCCGCGTGTTCCTGGGCACCCACCCGGCGTTCCGGCTGGCCGCGATCGGGATGCTGGCCGTGCTCATCGCCGCGCTCCTGGCTCGGCGACACCTGGCTCTGTCCCTACTCGCGAGTGGCGTCGGGCTGCTGTTCGCCCTCGGCATCTTCGTCTTCCCCGGAACGACATGGGCCGGCCTGCCCACCCCCGACACCTTGAGAGCGCTCGTCCGGGCTCTGAAGGTGGTCACCGAGCAAGCAGCGACCGAGATAGCACCGGCCCCGCCGTTGCCTTCGCTGATGACCGCAGGAGCGATGGCGGTCTGGTCCGCGGCCACGGCGACACACGCGCTTTCCATCCGTTCCGGCAGCTCGGTCCTGCCCATCCTGCCGGGAGCGGCCTTGCTCGCGTTCGCCGGCGTCGTCACCGAGGACCCGCCGCGGCCCGGCTACGTGATGCTGTTCCTCGCCGCAGCGATCTCGGTGCTTTTCGCCGAGTCCATGCAACGCACGTCCTCCTGGGGATCGGGATCGGTGCGGTCGAGGACCGTCTTCTCGGGAAGGTGGGCCAGGGTGCTGGGCACCGCGGCGACCCTCAGCGCCATCGCGATCCCGGGGATCCTTCCGGGGTTCGGAGGCAAGGGTCTGATCGACGTCGACGGCGAGGCCCAGCGTGTCGGCGTCAACCCGATCGTGGACATCCGGCCCAGTCTGCTCCAGAACCCACCTGCGGAGCTGTTCAGCGTCAAAGCCAACCGGCCCTCGTACTGGCGGCTCGCTGTGCTGGATCGGTTCAACGGCACGACCTGGTCGATCGCGCCGACCGACGAGAGCCTGGGGGTCCCTCTTTCCGTCGGGACCCAGCGGCTCATCGGCTTCGATCTCCCGGAAGGATCTTTCACGCTGACCCAGGAGGTCGATATCGAGCAGCTGGGCACCGCCTGGCTCCCGCTCGCCCCCGACCCCGTCCAGCTGACCCTGGAGGACGACCTGGGAGCGAGGCTCGATCCGACGACGAGCATGGTCGAGCTCGAGGCGGACACCTCCGAGGGCATGAGCTACACCGCGACTTCCTCTGTTCCTCGCCCGTCGCTGACGGCCCTCGACGCGATCCTCCCTCAGAACCCGGCCTCAGACCCCCGCTACACGAGCCTTCCGCCGAGGCTTCCGCCCCGGATCAGGGAAGTAGCTCTTGAGTTCGCCCAGGGCGCCCAGTCGCCCTTCGATCAGGTGCTCGCGATCCAGGAGCGGCTACGCGAGTTCACCTACGACGACACGGTCGTGGCGGGGAACGGCAACGACGCGATCCTGCAGTTCCTCGAGGTGGCCAAGCGCGGATACTGCGAGCAGTTCGCGGGAACCATGGCGGTGCTGGTTCGCGCGCTGGGCTACCCCGCGCGCGTCGCGATCGGGTTCCTGCCGGGCGATCTCACCAGGTCGGGTTCGTACCGCATCACCACGGCGCAGGTGCACGCGTGGCCCGAAGTGTTCTTCGGGAGGTACGGCTGGCTGGCCTTCGAGCCCACCCCGACCCGTGACAACCCGACGGCGAACTACCTGGTCCACCTTCCCTCCGCGCCGCATCCGGACGCGAACCTCGCTCGCTCCGGCAGAGGACCCGAGTCGGCCACCACCTTCCTGGAGCGCAAGGACGAGTTCCAGGGCGTCCCCACCGACGTCCAGCCCGTGGTGCCCGGGCGGGCTCAAGCTGAGCCGGAGCGGCCCTTCCCCTGGCGCCGTCTGGTCCTGGTAGTCCTGATGGTCGCCGCGGTGGCGTTCCTGGTCGCCACCCCCGCAAAGGCCGTCGGTCGAAGACTCGAGCTCGGGAGGGCTCGCGAGAGCCGGCAGAGGGTCCGAGCGGCGTACTCGTGGATGCTCGACGGTGCTTCCGACCTGGGCCTTCCGCGCAGAGCCTGGGAAACCGTGGAGGAGTACAGAGCTCGACTTACGGATCGTGGGGCACCGCAGGACGCTCTGGAACGGATCTCGTCACTCGCCGGCAGGGCCTTCTACTCGCCGCACCGACCACGCCAGAACGATGGGGATGAGGCGGTTGCCGCGGCTCGAACGATCCTTCGCGAGCTCCGGCGACGTGCCGGGGTCGTGCGGTCCCTACTTGGTGCGCTCCGTCCGAGAACGGCTGCCGGCTAGCCGCTCTGGGCTTCGCTCTTGACCTGACGCGTCGCTTCTCTGAGCGCTCGGACGAACTGCTCCCGGTCACGCCGGAAGGAGGCGACCTCGGCATCGACGCCTCGAGCTATCTCATCGATCGCCACGAAGAAGGCCATCTGACCCTTACGCAGCGCGTCGATGACCTCTCCCTTTCCCCGGGCCACCTTGAAGATCGACTTCCCGTCGGTGATGAGCTTCACCTCCGACAGGTGCTCCTCCAGGTCAGCGTTGCTGCGGAGGTACTCAAAGGCGCGGCGGACCCGCTGGAGGGACATACCCCCGTCCAGCAGGGATTTCACGACCCGAAGCGATACGAGGTCGCGGAACGAGTACAGCCTCGGAACTCCCGAGCGCCCGCCGGTGCGCTGGACGGTGGGGCGGACGAGCCCGATCTGGTCCCAGTACCGCAGCTGACGGGAAGTGCAACCCGTGAGTCGAGACGCCTGATGAGAGGTGAAAGAGTCCTCCACTCGAAAACCTCCATATCCCCGATGACCGGCGGCGAGCCCCGACACCGTTTTCATGTCGGCGGCGTCCGGGGGAAGAACGTGCGTCGTTGTAGAACAAACACGAGCGTCTCGGCAACATCGCAGGTAGGGGCGTCGTGAGGGGTGCGCAATCCGTTCGGGCTGCCGAACTAACTCTGGTCTTGGCCGCGCTCTCCGCGGAATCGCTGGCCGAACTTCCCGAGGATGTCCGACATCGACAGCCGTCCGGGGCCCGCGGTCTGGTTCCTCGCGATGCGGCGCAGCTGGTTGTAGACGAAGAGCGCGGAAAGAAGCATCACGCCGAATCCGGCGAGCGCCACCCAGAGCGAGATCATGAAGAGCATGAGCATGACGAACCCGGCCGCGAAGACCAGGACGCCGATCCTGATCCGGCGGGAGGCCATCGCGAACAGGGAGTGGTGGGAGACCTGCTGAGCGAAGCGAGGATCCTCCTGCTGGAGCCTCCGCTCGATGTCCTCGAGGATCTTCTGCTCGTGATCTGAGAGAGGCATTACCCTAACCGCCCATCCGCTTCGTCAAGGGCATTATAGGAACGGTCGGGAGTTTTCACCCTCCCGACGGTCGAGATCGATCAGGGCAGCCGGGATCGCGGCGTCCTTCCCGAACCTCCCCTCGATCCGGTCCAGGGCACGCTCCGCTTCCTCCCATCGCCCCGTCCTCACCAGAGCAAGCTGGTCCGCGCCGGCCGAGACGAGGGCGGTTCCCGCCACCCCCAGCAGCCTTATCCGCTTGCGCGCGCCCGGGATCGCCCGCAGGAGCTCCGCGGACGTTCGGTACAGCTCATGCCCACTGTCGGTCGCATCCTTCAGGGTGCGCGACCTGGTGAGCGTGGCGAAGCTGGCGAGCCGGGCCTTGAGAGTGACGGTCCTTGCCCTGAAACCCTCCGCCCGGAGCCGTCCCGCGACCCTGAAGGACAGGCGGAGGAGCTCGCGCAGCAGGTCCTCCTCCGCGTCGAGGTCACGGTCGAACGTCTCCTCGTGGCTCACGGACTTGGGAGCCTCGTATGGAATCACCACGCGGTCGTCGCGCCCCTGGGCAAGAGCGAGAAGATGCCGGCCCGCGACCTCTCCCACCGTTCGCTCCAGGACCCGCTGGGGGATCGACGCGAGCTCCCCCACCGTCCGAGCACCCAGGCGCCCGAGGATCTCTCCGGTGCGCTCCCCCACGCCCCAGAGCTTTCCCACCGGCAGAGGGTGGAGGAACTCGAGCACCCCGCCGGCCGGCACAACCAACAGGCCGTCGGGCTTGGCGGCGGCGGACGCCATCTTGGCCAGGAACTTGTTCGGCGCCACTCCCACCGAGCAGACCAGCTCGAGCTCCTCGAGAACCTTCGCTCGTATCCGCTCGGCAACGACTCGGGGCGCACCGAACAGCGTCGTGGCGCCGCCGACGTCGAGGAACGCCTCGTCGAGCGACAGGGGCTCCACGACCGGCGTGAACGACAGCAGGACCTCCCTGAGGCGGGTCGAGTACGCGCGGTACGCGGTGAAGTCCGGGGAGACGAACACGACCTCCGGGCTCAGTCGCCGAGCCCGGGCCGCCGGCATGGCAGAGGTGATCCCGAAGCGCCGCGCCTCGTAGGACGCCGACATCACGACGCCGCGGGCGCCCGCCCCGCCGACAGCAACCGGCTTGCCCCGGAGCGATGGGTCCTTCCGCACCTCGACCGAGGCGTAGAAAGCGTCCATGTCCACGTGCAGGATCGGCTCGGCCGCTCGCTGCCTGGTCCCGT
>JBOGVX010000173.1:0-2849 GCA_050693165.1 Actinomycetota bacterium
CCGCGTGCGCTCGCGGAGGGCGTCGAAGCCGAAGTCGTCACCCGGAAGCTCCGACTCCAGGTTCTCGAGCGCGTTCGCCCGGCTGACGAAAGAGATCCCCACCTTCACGACCACGTCCCGGTCGGCAGATGGGTCGAAGCTGACGTACGCGCCGGCCCCTCGGCCGTTCACCGTCTTCACGCCGGGCTGAGTCGCGGCACCGCGGCTTGGCCACACGCCGTACTCGGTGAACGAGCGGTCGAATCGGGCCGCGAAATGGACCGCGTAGCGCTGGGGACCCTCCAGATCCGGGTTCGCGGTTCCCAGGATCGTCCTGGAGTCCGGGAGTATCTCGGCCTGTGCCTTGTACTGCCCGTCGGTGCGCTGGATGTCGTCGTCGGGTCCGCCGGGGATCTGCCTACCGATGTCGAGGAGGACGTTCGCCTGACCGGTTGGGGGGAACGTGTACCTGTGCATCCCGACGCGGAGGCCGCTCGTCAGCTCCGCGGTGACCCCGTAGCTGTCGAGACCCACCTTGTAATAGCCGGGGGAGGCTTCCTCGGTCGCGTGCGAGAACTTCGACTGGTAGCGCTTCGCGTCGGTCGACACGATCGGTCCTGTGACCGGCATGAATGGCAGGTTCCCGCCCTCGCGGACGCCCATCGACTGTACGTGCACGTGGCTGAAGCCCCGGATGAACGAGTCGTTGTACATGTATCCGGTGTACGCGAGGTAGCCCTCGGTATCGGGGGAGAGCTGGACCATCCCGTAGGGCGCCGCGGGCCCCGGGAAGACGAAGCCCGAGCCGAGCGTCCCTATGAAGGGGTCCACGTACTCCGTGAGGTCGACGGCAGATGTCCACTGTGAGGCGCCCGAGCCGGAGGCGGTCGCGCTCACAAGGGCCAGCGCCACGAGAGCTGCGCGAGCGCGGGAAAGTGGTCTGGATGGGCGGCGGGCGGTCATGGGTAGGAGCCTCCACAGAGAGGTTCTCCGCGAGCTCCTCCCACTCCTGCCCGAGCAAGGCGCGGCTATCATCGACGTGATGTCCGCAGGCACCGATGTCGTCGGCGTGGGGCTGGCGGGCGGCCAGGGCGTTCGTGCTCGCCCTCTGACGCTGAAAGCGCCCGGCTACCTGCGCTCCAAGGCCGCCATGGCCTTCCTGGGCAAGCGCTTGATCCGCTGGGTCCTCGAGATCCTGAGGGCCGAGGGGATAAAGGAGTACTACCTGGTGGTGCACGGCAAGGAGAACCGCTACCAGGTCAAGATGCTGATCGGGTACGGCGAGCAGCTCGGCGTCGACGTCCAGTACTCGCCGGTCAAGTTCGACGCCCTGTCGACCGGGAGCGCCGACTCGACGCTCAGGCTGCTGAACCACTGGGGGATCGACCGACCCAGCCTTGTGTTCCCCACGGACTCGGTCATCGACTTCGACCTCGAGCCGATGTATCGCGCGCATCTGGAGAGTGACGCAGACGTGACGATCGCCGCCATGACGCGAGCACCGGACGAGGTTGCCGAGAAGTACGGCGTGATGCTCGCCAGGGCGGACTGCGAGATCGTCGAGTTCGTCGAGAAGCCCTCGCTCGCGGACCTGCGCGAGCACTTCCAGGTCACGGACCCGGAGGAGTTCGACAAGCTCCCCCTGCTCACCAACGCGGGGTTCTACCTTCTGGGCCCCGCGGCGATGAGAAAGGTCGCGGCCGATCCCGAGATAGCCGCGATGCGCCAGGAGAGGCTGGACTTCGGGAAGGACCTCCTGCCCTGGATGGTGGAGAAGGGCTACAGGGTGTTCGCGCATCCGGTTCGGCGCATCGGCGACCTGGGGAACGTCGAGGATTACATCGAGACCACGGTGGACGTCCTGCGCGGTCGATTCGAGTCGGTAACGCGGTTGATGGGGCCTCCTTACGACGCCGAGCACAACGTGTGGATCGAGCCGGAGTCGCTCCACCTCCGCGACGAGAAGAGCGGCAAGTCGCTTCAGGAGAAGATGGCGGAGGGTCTCGTGACGATCGGGCCGAACGTGCGTATCGGCCGCTACACGGAGATCGCGCCGGGAGTCGTGATCACGGAGTCCGACGTCGACGACGACGTCGATATCCGCGAAGGCGCCTACATAGCCCGGTCCTGCATCCGGGACGGGGCGATCGTCGGGCCGGGCGCGACCATCCGCAACTCCGTTATCGGGTCGATGTCCGAGGTCCAGTCCTCTCGGACCCGGCCAACCGTCGTCGACGAGTTCGTGGCGCTCGGCGACGAGGTCATCGTGCATGCGGGGGTCCGGCTCGCCGGCCAGGTGAATGTTTATCCGCGGCTGAAGATCCCAAGCGGGATCAACGTGCCTCCCGGCGCCGAGCTCAGGACAGCCCAGGACGTCATCGACAGGGTCTAGCGATGCGGATAGGTCTGGCACTCCCGCATTACGGCTTCTCCTTCCCCGACGGCTCCGAGCTGGCCTGGTCGGGCCTGGCCGGTTGGGCCCGCCGCGCGGAGGATCTGGGGTTCGACTCCGTCTGGGTCTCCGATCACTTCTTCCTGTCTCTCGGCCGTTACGGCGGGGGAGACGAGATCTACGGATCGGTCGAGTCGCTCACGGCGCTGGCGGCGCTCGCCGCCGTCACCGAGCGCGTGAGGCTCGGCACGCTCGTCCTGGGCAGCGGGTTCCGCCACCCCGCCATGGTCGCGAAGTCCGCGGTGACCATCGACAATCTGTCCGGCGGGCGCCTGGACCTGGGCCTCGGCGCCGGCTGGTACGAGGACGAGTACCGCGCCCTCGGCTACGACTTCGCCACTCTGGACGAGCGTTTCTCGATCCTCGAGGAGTTCGTCGAGGTCCTGTCCCTCCTGTTCGGGGAGAAGGAGCCCGTCAC
>JBOGVX010000174.1:0-11782 GCA_050693165.1 Actinomycetota bacterium
CGGGTCGAGCAGCTGATCGCCCACATGTGACCGTGCCGGGGTGGTCACGCAAGAATCTCGATGACCCGGACGAGCTGATCGAATTCCCCCACCTCAACGCCGAGGTGGTCGAGATCGGGGGGCTCACGGTGGCTCGCCTGGTACACGAGCCGGGGTGGCGATGGTCCACCGATGTTCGGCCCCAGGTCGGCGGAGAATGGTGCCAGGCGCGGCACATCGGCACGCTTCTGACGGGCCGGATGGGTGTGACGCTCGAAGACGGAAGCCAGTTTGAGTTAGAGCCCGGAGACGTGTTCGAGATACCGCCTGGACACGACGGCTATGTCATCGGTAACGAGACAGCGGTCCTGCTCGAATGGGCAGGCTTCCGAACCTTCGCCGGAGGCAAGGGGAGGGCAGTGCTTACGACCCTCCTCTTCACCGATCTCGTCGAGTCGACCGCGATCGCCGCGCGCCTCGGCGACGTCGCGTGGAGGGAGCTCCTGTCCGGTCATTACGCGGCCATAAGGTCCCAGCTCGAGCGCTCCGGCGGCCGGGAGGTCAACACGACCGGCGATGGCATCCTTGCGATCTTCGATGGACCAGCCTCCGCGCTACGCTGCGCCGCCGCGATAAGGACGGCCTCGCTGGAACAGGGCCTTCACATCCGAGCTGGCGTCCACGTGGGCGAGGTCCAGATGGTCGGCGACAACGTCCAGGGAATTGCGGTCCACGAGGCGGCACGGGTGATGGCCGCGGCAGCCGCTGACGAGATCATGGTGTCGGAGACCACAAAGGTCCTGGCCTCGGGGGGCGGCCTTGCTTTCGAGGACCGGGGGCTTCACGAGCTCAAGGGGATCGAGGAGCCGCGCCGTCTGTTCGCCTACGTGGCGGAATAGGCCTAGCGCTGAAGGAAGCCCTCTGCCATGACGCGCCGAGCCAGCTCGAATGCCCCGAGGCAGTCATCCGTCGAGTTGGCGGATGCCGCGACGATCGAGATGTCGGTGGAGTGCTCCTCGGCGAGCTCCAGCGCCCTCTTGGCGCCCATCGCCATGACGTCCCATCCCGTCATCCCCTCGATGCGGGCGGTCGTCGCGAAACACGCGGCGGGGGAGCCCTGTGCCATCGCGGCGTCGAAGGCCGCGCCGCCGGTCGTCGAGACGATCACGACCACTCGCCCCTTCACTTCAACGAGTCCCGGCAGCTCGGCTCCCTGGTTGGCCACGAGCTCGTACTCGATGCTCGCGCTTCGCAGGGCCTGAAGGACCGGCAGGGCTCGCTTGCGACGATCGTCCTCGGTCCCGACGCGTGGCTCGGCCACGACCACGGCCGTGGTGCCGGTCCTTCCGGCGATGGCCGCCGCCTTCCGTCCAACTCCCGCCGGATCGAGGGGGACCGGAGCGTCGGCACCCGCTGGCGCGGCCCCGAGCACAGCAGCGGCGCCATTCGCTATGGCGGCCTCGGCACTGGTCGAGGCGTCGACGACGTCGACGATCACCGCGACGCGGCCACGTCGCCCTGCTTCCGCCGCACCGCTGGCGTTGAACGTCACCTCGAGCGTGCGAGCCTTGCTCACCGTTCGGCCTCCCGCTTCCATCGCTCCGAGCTCGCGGCCATCCGCCCGGCGAGCACTCCCGCCGCGCCTGCCGCGAGGAAGAACTCGGGATCGTCCTCCAGCTTCCGGCCCATGGTCTGTGCCTTGACTCCCTTCGCCGCAAGGAGCTCCAGCGCCGGCTGGCCGGTCACCTCCACCAGCTGATGACGCTCCTCGAGCCGAGCCTCCTTTAGGGCGTCCCAGACCATCCCACGCCGCTCATCCTCCAACGCCGGGATCACGACGTGGACCGGGACGAGGGCGACCTCGCGGAGGACCGTGATCGAGTGGGGGGATACCCCGTGATGCCGGTAAGAGGGATCGCCGAAACCCAGGCGGAGCGTGGCGATCGGCCGCCCGCCGAGGATCCCGGCGGCGTTCAGGGTCATGCCGCTCGCGACATCGGAGGCACCCCATTTCGTGGCCGTACCGACCTTGCCGGGACCGTCCGCCACGATCGCGACGTCGGCCTCCGCGACCGCACGTACGGCGAGGAGCCCGGTGAACACGTTGACAGTCTCCACGTCCCCACCCAGCGCCTGGCCGCTCGTGATCACCGAGTCGATCAGCCCCGCCTCCTTGAGGTCGGCGACCTGGTCCGACAGCCAGGCCGGCAGGGCGGCGCCGTCCGTCATCACGTAGGCGACCCTCGCGGCCCCGGCTGCCTTCGCCCCGGCCGCCGCAGCCCCAACCATCGAGTGAAGGGGCGTCCAGACGACGGGTAGCCCCTCGAGCCCCGCCTGGGCCTGGATCCGCTCCCGCTGCGGGCTTCCCTGCTCCTCCGCCGTCCTCACCTTCGCCTGGAGCGGCGTGTACCGGAGCTTCATCACGTGGCCCTCGTCCGCCGGGTCCATCTCGGTCTCACCCAGGACCGCCAGCACGAAGTGGTAGCCACCGGTCCCGAGCTCGAGCGCGCGGGCGGTCGTGTTCAGGAGCACCCGATCGCCCTCGGCGACCGGCCCGGTCAGCTGTGGGTAGGAGAGAGCGAGGTCCGTCCGGCCCTCGACCTCCACGTCGAGCTCGACCAGGCCGGGGCGGACCTCGGTGGCGCGGAGCACGGTTCCCGTGCGGAGGCGGATCAAACCGAGGCTTATGCTAAGGGAGCGTGCACCCGCTCGAACGATTGATCAATCTCGTCGCCCTACTGCTCGACACGAACCGCCCCCTCACGTTCGACGAGATCCGCAAGGCCCTCGGCGCCTATCAGCAGACCGACAGGGAGAGCGCCAAGCGCCAGTTCGAGCGAGACAAGGACCTTCTCCGGGGCGTGGGCATCCCCGTGGAGATCGCTCCGACGGATCCCTGGGAGGTAGACGAGGGCTACCGCATCCCCAGGGAGCGCTACGAGCTCCCCGACATCTCGTTCAGCCCCGAGGAAGCGGCCGCGCTGTTCATCGCGGCGCACGGAGACTCGCAAGACGGTGACGCGCCCGAGGCATTCCGCAAGCTGCTTCCGGGCGCCGACAAGGGCCTGCTCTCCTCCCTGTCGGACGAGGGCGTGACCGTCGACGCGTCCGGTCCTCACCTCCAGCAGATCGCCGCCTCGGTCGCCGAGCGCAAACGGATCCGCTTCCGCTACAGGCCCTCCGAGGGCGAGGAGGCCCGGCGCGAGGTAGACCCGTGGGGCCTCGTCTTCCGGCGCGGCGCCTGGTACGTGGTGGGCGGCGATAGGGACCGGGGCGAGCCCCGCTCGTTCAAGCTCTCTCGGATCGTGGGCAAGGTCTCGGACGCCGGCCAGGCGGAGCCGGCACCTGCAGAGTTCCGAGCCGCCGATCACCTCACGGCCGGACCCTGGGGCGTGGGTGAGCCAGAGCGAACCGCGAGGGTCGCGTTCAGCTCGAAGGTCGCGTCATGGGCGCTCTCCGGCCTCCCGGAAGCGCGCGCCGAGGCGCCGAGGCAGGACGGCTGGTTCGAGGCCTCTGTGCCCGCGGGTGCCGAGGAGCCGTTCGTCTCCTGGATCCTCTCCTTCGGCCCCGACGCGGAGGTCCTCGAGCCCGCGGACCTGCGGCAGGCGGTCGTCAAGGCCCTGGAGGAGATCCGTGACGCCGTCTAAGACCATCCAGCGGCTCCAACGGCTCCTGTCCGTCGTGCCGTACGTGGTTCGCCATCCCGGCACCCCGGTGCGCGACCTCTCGAAGCTGTTCGACATGTCGGAGGACGCGATCCTCGCGGACCTGAACCTCCTGTTCCTGACGGGGCTCCCGCCCTACGGCCCGGGCGACCTGATCGAGGTCGACATCGACGACGAGAGCCGTGTGTGGATCCGGATGGCCGACTACTTCTCCCGCCCGGTGCGACTGACTCGCGCTGAGGCCCTCGCGCTCTACCTGCGGGGGACCGAGCTTCTCGGGGCCGGTGGGGTCAAGGAGGCCGAGGCGCTGGAAGGCGCCCTCGCGAAGATCGCGGAGGCCCTGGGCGGCGAGGCTCTCGGTGATCTGCAGGTCGAGGTGGGCGAGACGGCCACCACGGGCCCTCTCGCGACGGTCAGGGCGGCGGTGGCGGCCCGGGAGGGCCTGGAGATCGAGTACTACTCCGCCAACCGCGACGAGCTCTCGACCAGGATGATCGACGCAGAGCATGTCTTCTCGGCCCTGGGGAACTGGTACGTCGTCGCTTGGGACAGGAGCGCAGACGGTGAGCGGCTGTTCCGACTGGACCGGATCCGCGAGGCCAGGCGAACGGGGGAGGGCTTCGAACCGCGGGGCCTGATCGGCCAGGGCCGCGACCTCTACTCCCGGAGCGCCGAGGACATCGAGGTCAGGCTCGAGCTGGCGCCCAGGGCCCGATGGGTCGCCGAGTACTACGTGGTCTCCAAGGCCGAGGAGCGAGAAGGCCTCCTCGAGGTGGCCCTCCCCACGAAGGACCTGGCCTGGGCGGCCAAGCTCGTGCTCCGCCTGGGGGGCGAGGCCCGCGTCCTGGAGCCGGAGGAGCTCAGATCCCTCACGAGAGAGCTCGCCACCAGGACCCTGAACCTCTACGCGTAGGCCCCCCTGAAAAGGGGGAAAGCGCACCCAAAGGCCCTTCCGGGCGTTTGTAAAGGTGAGGGGGAACGTGGCCGATACACCGGACAAGATGACAAGCATCCGCACGAATTGCCCCCGCTGCGGCGAGGTGGAGATGCGCGCCGACGTGATCAGCTTGGCGCTGGAGCGGGACTCCGGGGAAGGCGTCTACAGCTTCGTGTGTCCGGTGTGTGAGGATCTGGTTGAGAAGCCGGCCGACCGAAAGATCGTCTCTCTCCTTCGGTCGGTGGGCGTCGAGATCGCCGAGCGTGAGGCCCCGATGGCCGAGCTCGGCGAGCGTCCCGACGGACCTCCGATCACCATCGACGACGTGGTCGACTTCCACTTCCTGCTCTCGCAGGACGACTGGTTCGAGCAGCTGACCGCCTCCGCGGGTTAGCCGCAGACAACCTCCCGCACCCGCTATCCTTCCGCGCCATGGGGATCCTCCTGGCCGGGGTCGGTGCCGTATCCGCGGTGGTCCTGGTGGGCCTCATGATCGCCTTCGCCCGCCGGCTGAGCGATCTCACCAAGGCCATGACCGCGCTCCAGAAAGAGCTCATGCCAGCTCTGGACGCGATCCGCGAGTCGACCGAGGACACCAAGCGGCTGGCCGCCACCCTGGAGGAGCGTGCCGCGCTCCTTAGGCCAGACCGCGGCTAGACTTGCCCCGTGCCGTCCATCGGATTCGGCGAGATCGTCATCGTCCTGCTCTTCGCCCTGATCATCTTCGGCCCCAAGCGGCTGCCTGAGATGGGGCGCACCGTTGGCCGGGGTCTGAAGGAGTTCCGTAAGGCCGCCGCCGACCTCCGGCAGGAGCTCGAGACCGATGAGATCCGCAAGGATCTGGAGTCGGGTCTCGAAGAGACGCCCAAGGCGAGCGTGGAGGAGCGCACGGCTCGTCTCACGGAGCCCCAGCAGACCGAGCCGGAGCCGCCTAAGGGCGCGGCCCCCCCGACCTGAGCCCCGCCACCTCGGACCCATGCCGGTGATCCCCGGGCGCAGGCGGCGGTCGCGCCGCAGCGAGATGTCGCTCATAGAGCACCTGAACGAGCTGCGCAGAGCTCTCGTCATCTCGATGATCACGATCGCCGTCTTGGCGGTGACGGGCTTCGTCTTCTACGACCGGATCATCGAGTTCCTGGCGGGTCCCTACCAGCAAGCGATCCAGTCCCTTCCGCCGGGGTCCAGGCCTCCCGGAAGCCTGGGCCGAGGCCTGATCACGCTCAGTCCAACGGAGCCTTTCGTCACGTTCCTGAAGGTCGGCTTCTTCGTCGGCTTTCTGCTCGCCCTTCCGGTGGTGCTTTGGCAGCTGTGGAGGTTCATCACGCCCGGCCTCACCAAGCGCGAGAGGCGCTTCGCGGTCCCCTTCGTCGCTTCTTCTGTGGTGCTGTTCGCGGGAGGGACGCTGCTGGCGTTCTACGTCGTGCCCAAGGGCCTGGGGTTCCTGCTCTCCTTCGGCGGCGAGAACGTCACCACGCTCCTTACCGCGGAGAGATACCTCAACTTCCTGATCTTCCTGATCCTGGGCTTCGGGCTCTCCTTCGAGTTCCCCCTGCTCCTGATCTTCCTGGCGAGCGCCCGTATCGTCACCTCGCGACAGATGTGGGGGTGGCGCCGATACGTCTACTTCGGCTCCCTGGTATTCGCCGCCATCATCACGCCCACCCAGGACCCATATACTTTGCTGCTGATGTGGGTCCCCCTCATCGTGCTGTATGAGGGCTCCGTACTAGTCGCTCGATTGATGAAGAGGTAAGTGCATGGCTATCAAAGGCAAGAAGAAGAGCAAGGCACGCAGTGGCAGGGTAGTCACCGCGGGACCACGGCCTGCCTATGTCCCGCCGAAAGTGCCCCCGTTCCAGAGGCCCGGGACGAAATTCCTGGTGGCGCTCATCCTCGAGGTCATCCTCTTTTCACTGGTAGTCGGCTTCGGAGAGCAGAGCAAGACCGAGCGTCAACAGGACACCGTCACGGAGTTCACTTCCCTCGTCGATGCCTCGCTGGCGCGGGGGGGCGACACGATCCAGCTGCTCCCCGGGAACGTGGTCGTGCTGCCGCAGCTGGCCACGACCATCGGGACCCTCGCAGGTGAGGACCCACCCGATGCGGAGACCGTCACGACCGAAACCGACCGGTGGACCACATCGCTGAGTAGTGCCGGCCAGAGCATCACCGAGCTCCAGGTTCCCACGAGGGATCTCGAGCCGATCCATCGGCTCATCCTCAATGAGTCCATCAACCTGATGGACCGCGGCCTTCAGATCTTCTTAGAGATAACCAAGCAGCTGAAGGTCGTCGTCCAGCTGGACGGCGCTCCCCGTGAGGAGCTCATCGAGACCATCCAGACGCAGATCCCCATCGCCACGGGGATCTTCCAGGCCGGCTACGGCCAGCTCTTGGACGTGCGGCGCCGAGTCGGACTCTCCACCAGTACAGGGATCCCCGAAGGCGGGATCCCGGGGGCCGGTCTCCCGGGCAGCCAGCCGATCATCCCGCCCATCGATGTTCCGGTGGGGGAGCCCGATACCGGTGGCGGCGGCGGCAATGGCGGCGGCAATGGCGGCGGGGGAGGTGGCCAGGGATGACGGATCTGCTTCTGATACATGCCTTCCCGGTGGACTCGGGGATGTGGGACGACCAGACAGCTGAGCTCGGTAAGGACGCGCACGTGATTGCCCCTAATCTGCCCGGGTTCGGAGGCACTGCCGGCGTCGGCGACACGATGTCCATGGACGCGGCTGCTGACTTCCTGGTCTCGGAGCTCGATCGCGAGGGCGTCGACCGGGCCGTCGTCTGTGGCCTGTCGATGGGCGGATACATTGCCTTCTCGCTCTGGCGGAATCATCGTGATCGGATATCCGGACTCGTTCTCGCCGACACTCGGGCCGAGGCCGACGACGATGCGGGCAAGGAGAAGCGCCGCGGCCTCGCCGAGAAGGTCCGCGCGGAGGGTAGCCAGCCACTGGTCGAGGCTCCGCCACCTCTTCTGTCCGAGGGCGCCGATCCCCGTCTCTGGGACCGGGTCAAGCAGATGATCGGCCGGCAGAGCGGCGACGCCATCGCGGCGGCCGCGCTCGGGATGGCGGATCGCATCGACTCCCGACCGATCCTCGGCGAGATCGACGTTCCCACGACCGTGATCGTCGGGGGATCCGACACGCTCACCCCGCCGGAGATGTCGGAGACGGTCGCGAAGGGGATATCGGGCGCCGACCTCGTCACGCTCGAGGGCGCCGGGCACCTTTCGAATCTCGAGGATCCTCAAGGGTTCAACGCTGCAGTCAAGAACCTGCTGAGCCGCGCAGGTTAGGCCCTCCGGGCCGCGTGGGAGAATCGAGCCTCATGGACCTCGATCGCTTCGCGTCCCAGTATCCCTTCCCGCTGGATGACTTCCAGCTCAAGGCCATCGAGGCCTTGGCCGCGGGAGAGTCCGTGCTGGTCGCGGCCCCGACCGCCTCGGGCAAGACGGTCGTGGCCGAGTATGCGATCGAGCGGGCCCTGGAAGCAGGAAGGAAGGCCTTCTACACCACCCCTCTCAAGGCTCTCTCGAACCAGAAGTTCGGCGACTTCGTCGCCAAGTACGGCGCGTCGAAGGTGGGCCTGCTGACCGGTGACAACAGCATCAACGGTGAGGCTCCGGTCGTTGTGATGACGACGGAGGTGCTCCGGAACATGCTCTACGAGCGCAGCTCGACGCTCGACGGCCTCGACGTGGTCGTCATGGACGAGGTTCATTACCTCCAGGACCCCTACCGTGGCGCGGTCTGGGAGGAGATCCTCATCCACCTCCACCTCTCGACGTCCGTGGTCTGTCTGTCGGCGACAGTCTCCAACGCCGAGGAGTTCGGCGAGTGGCTCCGGACACTCCGCGGCACCACCCGGGTTGTGATCGAGGAGAAGCGTCCCGTGCCGCTCGAGCACCTGTACATGGTCGGCCGCGAGCTTCACCCGATGCACATAGAGCAGGGCGGAAGACTGCTCCCCAACCCGTACGTTGTCTCGCTGAGCCAGCGTGAGCTGCGGACCCGCGAGTACCGGCGTCGCGGCGACGGCCGGCGCCAGTACCAGCGGATCTCGCGGCCTCGCGAGGGACACAAGCGCGTGTACACCCCGAGGCGCGAGGAGGTCGTTGAGGTCCTGTCCCGTGAGGGGATGCTCCCGGCGATCTACTTCGTTTTCTCTCGAGCCGGATGCGATCAGAGCGTGCGGTGGGTTGCCGAGAGCGGGGTACGCCTGACGACAAGTGAGGAGGAAGGACGGATCCGCGAGTTCGCCGACATGCGGACCGCCTGGTTGGACGAGGACGACCTCTCGGCACTGGGGTTCTTCGACTTCCGTGAGGCTCTCGCCGCGGGCGTCGCGGCGCACCATGCGGGGATGGTCCCCGTCTTCAAGGAGACGGTCGAGGAGCTCTTCGCGGCCGGGCTCGTGAAGGTTGTCTTCGCAACCGAGACACTGTCGCTCGGCATCAACATGCCTGCGAAGACCTGTGTGATCGAGAACCTGTGGAAGTTCTCGGGGGAGCGTCACGAGCTGCTGACCCCCGGCGAGTACACGCAGCTCACCGGCCGAGCGGGCCGCAGGGGCATCGACGAGCATGGCTACGCGGTGGTGCTTCACCAGCGGGACGTGGACTTCGAGCGCGCCGCCGGGCTCGCCACGACTCGCACGTACGAGCTGAGATCCTCGTTCCGGCCCAGCTACAACATGGCGGTCAACCTGGTTCGCAACTACTCGCCCGAGGATGCCCATCGGCTGCTGAACTCCTCCTTCGGTCAGTTCCAGGCGGACCGTGGCGTCGTCGCGCTGGAGCGCCAGCTCGAGCGGAACCGCACAACGCAAGCGGGCTACCTCAAACGAGCCAAGTGCCATCTGGGTGACTTCACCGAGTACTGGAAGCTCCGCGACGAGGCGAACGAGATCCGGAGGCGAGCGACCCGCCGCCAGGACAGAACCCGCAAGGACGTGGTCAGGACCGCCGTCGCCAGATTGCGTCCCGGCGATGTCGTCTACGTGCCCCGGGCCAGCCGTCGGGGCTTCGCCGTCGTCCTCTCCAACCGAGACGGGCGTCCCACCTTGTTGACCCAGGACCGGAAGTTCTTCCGATCATCCGCGAACCTCTTCGAGGACCCGCCCGAGCCGCTCGCCCAGATCCCGCTGCCAGGCTCGGGAAGCGCGAAGAGCACGCGCTTCAGGCGGGACCTCGCCGCTCGGCTGGTGTCCCTCGGGCTGAGCCCTCCCAAGGTGAAGCGCGAGGGCATCGACCCGAAGCTCCTGGCCAGAGCCGACGAGCTGGAGCGCCTCGCCGAGCAACACCCCTGTCAGAGCTGTCCCGAGCGCGGCGAACACGAGAAGTGGGCCGGCAAGGCGTCGAGGCTGCAGCGCGAGATGGAGGGCCTCGATCGTCGGATCCGCACTCGCACGGAGACGTTGGCGCGACAGCTCGACCGCGTCCTCAGCGTCCTGGAGAGGCTCGGGTACGTGAAGGGCTTCCGCCTGACCGAGAAGGGCGAGCGGCTCGCCCGGATCTACGGGGACGGCGACGTCGTGGTCGCGGAGATGCTGGCCCAGTCGATGCTCGATGGCCTATCGCCCGCAGAGACCGCCGCGCTCGTCTCCACGCTCGTCTACGAGTCACGGGAACGGACGCCTCGCACCGGCGAGATGCCCACGTCGGACCTGGCCGGACGATACCGGCGGCTCCTGGACCTGTGGGAGCGCGTTCGCAAGGCGGAGGAGGCCAACCAGGTCGAGCTGACCCGCGAGCTCGAGGCCGGGTTCGCCGGAACCGCGTTCCACTGGGCCGAGGGTAAGTCGCTGGAGGACGTGCTGGTCGACACGCAGATGGCGCCGGGGGACTTCGTCCGGACCTGCAAACAGCTCCTCGACCTGCTGCGCCAGATCGAGGAGGTCGCCGGGGGCGACCAGGCCGACGGCGCCCGGGCGGCGCGCGACGCGGTCAATCGAGGCGTCGTCTCCTACACGGGCGTGTAGCTCCCCGCACCCCCTTATCATTCGGCCACAGTGGACACGCTCGCGTCACTCGTCGAGCGCCTGCCCGAGGGAACCGTCAGCACCCATCCCGGGGAGCTCGCGACCAGGTCTCGGGACTCGTGGGCGCTGGCGATGCTCCGGGAGGCTCGGGGCGAGCGACTGCCCCGGCCTATGGCCGTCGTTTTCCCGCGCTCCACGGACCAGGTGGCAGCGACGCTCGAGTGGGCCTCGGAGACCGGAACACCCGTCGTACCGCGCGGCGGCGGCTCGGGAGTGGTCGGCGGCGCCCAGGCCGTGTGGCGCGGCCTGGTCATGGACCTGTCGCGCATGGATCGGATCCTCGACATGGACGAGGCATCGTTTGCGGTGACGGTCGAGGCGGGGATCCACGGCGATCGTCTCGAAGGCGGGCTGAACAGACAGGGCCTGACGCTGGGGCACTACCCGCAGTCGATGGCCATCTCCTCCATCGGGGGCTGGATCGCCGCCTCGTCCGCGGGCCAGGCCTCCGCGGGTTACGGGGCGATCGAGGATCGCCTTCTTGGCCTCACCGCGGTGCTCCCGTCGGGCGGCGTCCTCAGCCTTCCGCCCGCGCCGAGGTCCGCGGCCGGACCGGATCTCCGCAAGCTGCTGGTCGGCTCCGAGGGCTCGTTCGCGGTCGTGACCGAGGCCGTGCTCTCGGTGGCGCCGCTTCCCGAGGGGATGCGGTGGGCCGCGTTCGGCCCGGCGACGTTCGAGCACGGGATCGAGCTCGCCCGGGCGGTCATGCTCTCCGGCGCGCACCCGGACGTGGTGCGCCTCTACGACGAGGTGGATGCGGCGCTCGCGTTCGGCAACGCGGGTCACTCGGGCGGCGCGGTCCTTCTGCTCGGCTTCCCCGAAGGCGAGATGGCCGGGCCGGCGATCGAGGCGTGCGGCCACCTCGCGTCCGCGGCCGAGTCCACGGTTCTCATGGCGTCCCTCGGCGAGCACTGGTGGGCCCACCGGAACGACGCTGTGGGTCTCTACCGAAGCGTGATGGGCGAGGAGAGATCATTCGGATCGGGTGTGATCGTCGACACCATGGAGGTTGCCGGCTTGTGGGGGAGACTGCCGGCGCTCCACGACTCGATCAGAGCAGCTCTGCTGTCGCACTCGTCGGAGGCCGTGGGCTGCCACATGTCTCACCCTTATCCGTCGGGTGGATCCCTCTACTTCACGTTCCTGATGC
>JBOGVX010000175.1:0-10331 GCA_050693165.1 Actinomycetota bacterium
CCTGCAAGGCGCTCGCGAGCGCCTCGACGCTCTCCCCTTGTTCCTCCGCGCTGCGCGCATCGATGTCCGCCGCCTCGTCCAGGACATAGATGTTCTCGAAGCGCTCCAGGACAGCCCCCTCAATCTCCTGGAGTGTTTCCAGTCGGGACACTAGGACGCTGTTCTCCCTCTCGGCCGAGAGGCGCTCCAAGCCCTCGCCTCCGACGAAAGGTGAAACCACCAGCATCCGGTCCACTCGTCCGGAGAAGGGCCACCGTCGATGACCCTCTATCCCCATGGGCCAGAATCGGAGGTCGCTGAAGCTCGGCGGCAGAACCCAGTCGACTCGAAGTACCTCATCCCGCGTGGTCCGGATTCGTCGCCGAAGCTCGGCCGATGGCCTCCTCACCGCTAAGTTCGGGAGCGCCCCGACGAAGTCGGCAAGGGGCCGGTTCCTTGAGAAAGCGGTCCGGCGATCGATGACCGGGCCTTCGATCACCACAGCCGTGTCCCAGCATCGGTCGAAGGTCAAGTTGCGACTGAGACACGCGAGCCGGTATTGCACCGGCTGGTCGGGAGCCGTGAATCTTAGTACCCATACCTTGGGATGGAAGAGTCCACCTGGTGTTGGGGCAGCGGCCTCGATAACTGAACCGTCGAGGTAGGAGAGCAAGAACTGCTGCGGCTTCGGTACCGCGGTGTGGCCGGCTTGAACGAACACGGTCATTTTGTCCGCATACCGTCGGAGCGCTTCCAGGAGCGGAATGGGGTCGGGGGTGGCTTGGGCATCGTCCTGTTCCCAATCGAACAGCGCGAACGCGAGCGGCGCAGCAACGGCAGCCACCAGGTCGAGCGTGTACGTCGTTCCGATGGCCCAACTGAGCTCGTAACCCTCGGGAGGCCGAAGCGCCTCCGTGAAAAGGATGCGGTCCTGCGGCTCAAGCATCGGTCTGAAGCCCCACGATGATGTCGTTCACGATGGCTTGGGCGACGGGCCAACGGTAGTTGATCTGCGCTGAGCCGGATTCGCCCTGCCACAGCGCAAGTGCCTGTTGGTTCTCCAGGCGGGCGCGCGACCCCTTGAGTTGGTGCTCACGCTCACGAATCAGTTGCCTGGCCGCCGGAAGACCAGCGATCCTTCGAGCGGATCCCGACGACAGCGCGAGGTCGAGCCAACTCTCGACGAAGTCTTTCGCTCTCGGCCTGACGTGGGATCCGCCTTCGACGACAAGAGCCCAAAACCGCCTCCGGTCCCAATCCAGGAAATCCGGTTCCCTCTCTCGCACGAGAACTGCCCACCCACTGAGCGCATCGCGATAGTCATCGGCCAGCTCCTCGTTGTCCACCTCCTCAGCCAACATCAGGTTGTAGAGAAGCTGGGCTCCGTGCATCCCTTCGGAGAAACGTTGCGCGTGCGCGAGTTGTTCGCGGAACGGGTCTCGGAACTCCCGGAGTTGCGGGTGCTCCCAAGGGAACGGGATTTCGCTGAGCTGACCGCCCTCAACAAGGAAGGCGAGCATCGACGCCCGATGGTGAACGATGATTCGCTCCCTCAGGTACTCAGCCTCGAGACGACGGAGGCGCAGGGTCGCCCCATCCGGAAACTGGGAGGGAGCTGCGGGGAGGTTCACATCCCAGTTCGCCTGCGGGGTGCCGGTCGAGGGGTTGTTATCGTCATCGACCAGCGATCGCCGGGGCGAAAGATAGAAGCCATCGAGGGACTGGTGGTATTGCGGGTGTGTCCCTGGGAACTTCCTAATCCCCCAGGACATGAGTCCATTCCAGTAGACATTGCTCGGCAGGCGCTTCAGTGTCTTTCGCGCCTGGATGCCGATCACGCCGGCCGTTTCCCCGGAAGCGGCGAGCGCCTCGATGAGGGCGATCTCTCCCTTTCGAGCTCTCGCAGCCGCCTGACTCGACGGCACACGAAGCCGCTCGAGTTCACGGTAGATCCACGGAACGAACAAGAAGTAGCGCGCCCTTGTCTGGATGGTGCTCGTTCCCGGGAACAGTAGGTCGGCGAAGGCGTCACGAACCAAACCGAGGCCAAGCTCATCGACGGTGGAGCTCTCGCGCAGCAGGTCAACAACGTCTAGGGCCCGGCGACGATCGCGGTCAGAGTAGTCGAGCCAAGTCAGCGTCGAACTCATCGCTGAGCCACTCGTGGAGCGCAACCACTGTCTGCGCTCAGGCCAACGATCCAGGCACAGCCACCCGCCGAACTGGTGTCAGCCCCTACGTTTGGCCCGCCTGAGGAGTTGCTCGAGCCCCGACAGGAGCTTGTCGTATCGGCGCTCCAATTCCGCGACCCGCTTAGCGAGTTGGGCATCTGTGGTGGACCTCGCTTTCGGAACCGCACCCCGTTGCGCCTTCTGGCGATTCGATAGAATCCCGTGGATCGCACTCCGGTGACGTCCCAGCCCCGCTGGGTGGGCCGCCTGGAACCCGCAGCGCGAGCACACGAGACTGCGTCTGCTGGGCACCCTCCGGGCAGTTCCTTTCGAACCTGGGCGCTTTGCCATTTCATTCAGCCTAGGTTGTTGGCGCGTCCGAGGCAATCAAAGCTTGCTGCCAGCAGTGACCGTCTCGTCCTAGGGTCTCTCGTAACCCGCCGAGTTCAAACGCCCTGGACTTGGCCCTCCAAGCTCTCCAGGAACCTAGGCTCATAGACACTGCCCACATGAGCAACGTTCCACAGGCCCGACCGACCGACCGCCGGGCTTGGGGCATGGCGACCGAGCCACTCCGCTGTTGGCGGATCGACCTCCCGTCCCGTCGTGCTGAGCAGGGCGATCGAGTTCCGCTCGATGAGGCCTCGATCGCTGGCCGGACCAGGATCATCGGGGACCCCGATCCACAGAAAGGGCAAACCACCGACATACAGAGAGACCTCTTGCTCGATCTGGTACTCGGCGGCAGCCACCTCCAGGCGGGGGACGGAGCGATTCATCCAAACTGGCAAGAGTCCGAGGGGATCGCCACTCCTTATCAGCAGGGCCGCACCGGCATGGAACCGAAAGACAGACCCACGATGATTGCCTCCACCGGGCCGCGCACCCCGCACGCTTCCTTTGTGGTTCCTTAACCGGCCCCACAGCGTGGTCCGATCAGTCAGGCGCAGACCGTGTGTGCCCACCCGGACAACTCTCGGTTGGGTGGCAACGTGTCGTAGCTCCCTGTCATCGAAGAAGAAGTACACACCTCGCTTCGGCCACCCACTCCGACCGTCGCAGTCTCGCAAGTATCGGAAGCCGCCTAGCCGCTCCTGAAGGTCGGCAAGGAGCCCATACAGGCGCTCGAGGTCCTCTGCCGCATCGCCATCAGACATGGCCACCATAGAACGCGAGCTGCTCTCCCATCCGCAATCCTTCGGCGGGAACCTCCACCCGGGCACCCTCGCGCTCAAGAGCCTGTCGCAGGCCAAACTCCCGGTACTCGGCGCCTGCGTGAATTTCGAACGTGAGATCGGTTAGGTCGCTCCCCACCGCTAGCTTGATGGTGTCCAGAACCTTCGCACTCCAGACCCTTCGCTCCGCAGCTGAGTCGCCCTTCAACGTCTTGTCATAGGGCTCCAGCCTCCGATCGGGCTCGACGAGGCCGTGAAGCGCAGAAAGAACGTACCAGCGGTCGCAGGTGCGCTCGACAAATCGGCGTCGACCAACGAACAGGGTCGACGTGTAGAGATCTCGCGCGGGAGCGGCTCGGCCCGCCTTCTCTTTCACGCATCCAACTAGACCGATCCTCACCGACAGCCCTCACTAGCCTTGTGCCCAGAATTCGTGGCAGCGTCGGACTTCCGCCTGCCAGTATTCGAGCTCCGCATCCTTTGACGTCGTTGCCAGCTCGCCGAGCTCTCGCGCGAGATCGTAGAAGCCCTTGCCCGGATGCCCCTCCTGGGATGAGATAACGACCGCAGAAAGGAGAGGTTTGTTCTCAAGCCACTCCCCAACCGAGACGTCACCGAGGAGACGCCCGATCTGCGATCCGTGATGCGTGAATGGGCCTTCAGGCCACTCAAGACCCGGCACCTCGTCGACAACCTCGGAGTACGTGCCGACGTATCCGCGCCGGGCCCATGTCCGGAGGAGATCCGCGCACTGTCGGACCGCGGAGTCCCACGCGCTCGGGTCCTTTCCGTATGGCTGCGAGTACCAGGCCGGAGGCTTCCTGACGGAATCCACAATCTCAGCCCGTGAGAACTCCACGGGACTCGATCACGTGGTAGCCGCGGTCGCTGTCCACAGTCACTCCATCCAGAGAACCGCTCTCCGCGACGCCGTGGCCCTCGTAGGTATAGGTGCCGGACCACGCGACGTCCACGGCGATGACGTAGTCACCCCTCGTTTCGTACATGTGCCTGGCCGACGGGTCCTCTTCCGTGCCCGGGTTGGTGCTGACGTACGAAGCTCCGTCCCCCGGGAGCCATCTGAACTGGGTCGGCGTGGCGGTTGCCTGCACCTCGTAGCCGCGGATGGCCGCCGTGACCGTGACGTCTTCTACCCGCTCGCACCAGAGCCAGGTCTCCACACCTGTCAGGCCGTCCTCCCTTGGATTCACCTTGATCTCGCACCTTGGCAGCGGCGCCTGGTTGAGGATCTCGGCAGCAGTGGGTGGAGTCGGCGGGGCCGCCGCATTCGGGTCGGCGCAGAACTCTCCCACGACGTTCCCGGCTGAGTCGAGCACGAGGACCCAGAACGAATCTCCCACGTGGGGATCGCCCCCCGGTGTGCACGTGTCCAGCGTCCAGACGTAGGTGTAGCCGTTCCCGCCACCAACGGAATCGCTCCCGCCTCCACCACCGACACCCACGCCAGCATCGACGGAATCTTCGTCGAGTCCAACATGCCAGTCAGCGTGGCTCGCCCGCGCCGGCATCACGACCAGGATCACGCCGGTGAGCGCGAGCATCACCGTGCGAGCACGCATATCAGCCTCCCCCTTCCTCATCCACAGGGCCGACGCGCACGAGGGTCGTGACCCTCCAGGGAGCGTCCGGGCCCTGGCGCACCAGAACGAACGTGTACCTCGTCGGTGGCGTGGCCTCGATCTCGTCCACGACCTGGCCCTCGCCGTCCACAACCATCGTGGCCTGCTCCCTAGCGGTCACCTCGAGCACCACTCGGTTGCTCTGTCCGACGCCAGACGTCTGCTCTACGCTCAGCACCTGCGTGTGGGCACTCGAGTACCGGTAGCCGTTGTCCCGAAGAGCCGCGAGACCCTTCCGTCGCTCCTTGTAGCAGGGGCAGCGCGGCGAATAGACATCCCCCACCCGATCGGGATCCGGGTTCTCGGATAGCCGGTCGAGGAAGCTCGTGATGTCGGAGACGATCCTCGTGAAGTCCTCGCCGGTGAGATCAGGCGCCGCCAAAAGCTCCGCCGTGGGCGTCGGGCTGGGTTCGGGACTCGGAGTGGGGTCGCTAGTCGCCGACGGCGTTCGATCGTCTCCCCGGACCTGCGTCCAGATGAGCGCGCCGCCCAGGCCGAGAACCAATGCGGCAATCACGATCAGACGCCATCGACTCATCCTGGAGACCCCCTCGGTGTCGCGGTTGCGGCAACTTCGATCGTGAACGGTTCTCCGTCTGGCATGAGCACCTTGAGGAGCGTGAACTGCACGCTTCCTTCCGCCTGGACAGTTACCTCCTGCGTCGTCGCGCTCACGGCAGCTCCTGCCAGCGATCGGTCGTCACCCTGAGCCGCGAGGTTCGCCAGGGCCAGCTCCTCAGCCCGCTGCGGCTCCAGCCGGATCTCGCCGGTGAGTCGGAAGTGCTCCTCGTCTATCCCAGAGGCGCCCGCGATGGCCGACGCGTCGACGATCCCCGCCAGGGCCCGGCGCTCCGAGAACACGCGCCACAAGTCAAGGCTGAGTCCCCCGACGAAGAGCAACATGATGCAGAGGCCAAGCGACCAGAGGGTGACCGTTCCCTCCTCCGAGCGGAGGATCCGGGCGGCAGCTACCGGAGGGGCGCGACGCGGCCGGTTCATGGCGGGAAGCTCCTGTAGAGATCGACCTCCTCGGTATGAACAGCCGTCCACGTCCACGAACCCACACGCCCCATGGCGGGCACAACCAGAGCCGGCATCTCTACGGTCACGCGAGCCACGACTTCCCCGCCTCGCTCCAGAGCACCGGAGAAGGCCACCTCCACGTGGCCCACACCATGGTTCGTCGCTACCTGCTGCGCGGTCGCCGAGCCCAACTCGGTGCCCTCGCTCCATGAGTCCGCGAGGACCACTTCTCGGGCCGCTTCCTGGGCGGCAACTCGAGCCGCGGACTGCCGCTCGACCCAGGTCGGGAGCGATAGCACCAGGATCGTGACCGGGAAGATGAGGAGTCCGACGGCGAGAGCGAACTCGATCCCCACGTACCCCCGCTCTCCGCCGAGGGCTCGTCGCATCGAGCGCAGAGTGACGTCCCTCACTCGGGAGCCTCCTCCTTCACTCCGGCCGCCCCGAGACTGAAGGACCAATCGGGGATGCCGGGGATCCAGTTCCCGGATTGGTGTCAGCGTGCGATCTGGTCCGAGTCGGCGGCCTTCATCCAGGGGAAGCCCAAGGCTCCGCCCATCTCCACCGAACCCATCGAGTCGGCCGTCCGCGCGCTGCACGCAAAGGGGCTGATCCGGTGCCCGACATGCCGGCTGCTGCTCCCCGACGAGTCGACGCTCGATCGATGGCGGCGGCAGCGGCTCGTCGAAGCCATCACTCCCCACCTCGCCGAAGAACGGGCGCGGAGGTAGAAGCGTGGACGAGAACGAACTTCTCGCCTCGATCGACTATCTGCCGCAGAAGGCTGAACCCAACGGTCACGGACCCGCAAAGGGCGAGGCCTTGATTGAACGCCTCACCTACCTCGGTGACCACCCATCGGCAGACGAAGTGTTCCAGATTCTCGGGGAGGCAACTCCACCGTCATCCCGATTGGAGCGGCAATGGCTTCGCGAGCGTCTGCTTCAGCTCCTGAGGGGCAAGTTGCGCTCCCCCGCGGGCATCATCGACGCCTGGCTCGCACCTGTCGGTACGGACCGAGAGGGCCAGGGAACTCCACTCGATCTCGCCGATCCCGAGCCGTGGCCCAATCCCGTGGACGGCGGCGCTCTCCTCGATGCCATCGAAGCGTTGATCCGTCGCTTCGTAGTCCTCTCTGATGCTGCCCGGGCCGCTCTAGCCCTATGGATCCTCCACGCGTACGCGCTCGACGCCTTCGCCATCTCGCCCATCCTCGTCATTACCTCCCCGACGAAGCGGTGCGGCAAGACGAACGTCATGCGCCTCCTGGCGCTCCTTACACCAAAGGCGCTCCTGTCCTCGAACGTCAGCCCCGCAGCGCTGTTCCGCACGGTGGAGAAGTGGCGACCCACCCTCCTCATGGACGAGGCCGACACGTTCGTGCGGCTCTCGGAGGAACATCGAGGATTGCTCAACGCGGGGCACACAAGGGACGCGGCAATGGTGATTCGAACGGTGGGGGATGAGCATGAGCCCCGGGTCTTCTCGACGTGGTGCCCGAAGGCGGTCGCGGCAATCGGTCGTCTGCCGGAAACGGTTGAGGACCGAGCAGTGCCCATCGGTATGCGGAGGAAGACGGCAGAAGAGTCGGTCGAGCGACTGCGCCCCGAGAAGCTCGCGGCCGAGACCGAGGCGATCCGGCGGCGAGGAACCCGGTGGGGGGCGGACCACTTGGAAGCGCTCCGTGGCGCCGACCCCGCGCCGGTCCCGGGGCTGAACGATCGCGCCCAGGACAACTGGCTGCCGCTCCTCGCCATCGCCGAAGCCTGTGGCCGGGAGTGGCTGACCCTGGCCCGGCAGTCGGCAACGGAAACCTCCGAGCTCATCGACGACGAGGGAGCCTCAATCCTGCTCCTCACGGACATGGCCTCCGTCTTCGCCGACAGGGGCGAGGATGCTCTACCCACTCAGGAGCTCCTCGAGGCCCTCCACCACGTGGAGGATCGTCCGTGGGGAGAGTTCAGACGGGGCCGCCCGCTCTCTGCGCCCCAGCTGGCCCGGAAGCTGAAGGAGTTCGGAGTGAAACCCCGCCCATTCCCGGGCGGCAAGGTCCGCGGCTACCGCCTGGAGGACGGCCTGTCGGAGGCCTTCCACCGGTACGTCCCGCAGGAGGCCCCCGTCGACCCGTCACAGCGTCACACCCGAGACGTTCTGGCAGGTCAGCTGACGTTCTCTCGCGCGAAGCAACCCGTCACACCTTCTCGGACTGTGACGGGTTCGAATCCGGAGCAGCAGGGTCGCGACCAGCCAGAACAGGGCGGACGTGACAGTGTGACGGCTCCAGCGGACCCCCTCGGATCATCCGGCTGGCCGCCCCCATCGCATGCGCACCAGGACATCGCGCCTCGGAGGAGGGAAGTTCGACCCGACACGGAGATTCCTGGAGGCCCGCAGTGAGCTCGGGAACGCATGGAGCATCAAAGGAACCGCAGGCAGGCTCCAGCATGAACGAGATCCATGCACAATTGGAACCCCTCCTCACCCCCGAACAGGTAGCTGGCATCCTGGGGTGCAGCCGCAAAGCCGTCTATGTGTGGGCGGAACGCGGCATCCTCGCCCACGTCAAGCTTGGCCGACTGGTTAGATTCCGACCCATCGACGTGGAGAAGCTCGTCGAGTCCCAGCGGCGCGGTTCTCCCGACCTATTCGGCCCGCGCCGCTCTCGCTCCCGACGCCGATCTGCATAGTCCCGGGGCCCAATGCGTCTCTCTGCCCTCTACTCTGTTCCGGTCACAATCACGAAGCCAGCCGCGGCGTAGGCAGCGATTACTTTCTTGGGCGTGCTGTTCGGCACTGCAACCGCACAGTACTTGCGGGCCCGGGTGAGCCCCACGTATCCGATGCGCGTTTCCTCGTCGGTGTTGTCTCCCAGTTCGCCCTTGATCCAATCGCGGGCACTGTCCCCCTGGGCCGTCGGTTTACCGGAGAACAAGAGCACGGCTTCGTGTGTCTCTCCCTTCGCCGAGTGAACGGTTCTTGCGACCGAGACCGTCGCCGTCGTGGGAAAGACGTCGCTCACTCGACGACTATCATCTCCGGAACGCGCCCTAACGACAGAACCAACTTTGCTGGCGGGATCATCGCTCAGCTCGGCAATAGCTTTACCCACCCACTTTCTGGCTTCACCAATCCAGTCCTTGAGGGACTTGTCGCCGGTCGGTTCCGGCAGCGACGTGATGAGGTGACAGGCGACATCGCGAAGCCGGGCCCTGTCGGCCAGGTCCAGACGGCCGGTCGTTCCCCAAGCCAACCGGCGGATCGCATCCTCAACCACCTTCAGGTGCTGAACCTCGAACGAGCCACGCGTTGCAAACGCCGCCGCGGCGTTCCCTAAAGCGCGTACCTGCCATGAGGCTCCCACGTTCGAGATCCTGTTCAACTTGTAGGCAAGCGAGCGGCTGCGAACCAGCACGGGCGCCGGATCGGCCTCGATCTCGAGGCTCTCAAGGCGGCCCCGAAAAGTCTCAACCGCGTGATGTGGATCGTCGTACATAAGCACCTCGGGTGCGACGCCATACTCCCTCGTCGGGCCCGCAGAGTCTTCCGGCTCCTCCCGCGAAGAGAGCCGATGGGTGACGTTGCAAATAGCCTGAGACGAGCGGAAGTTGCGAGTCAACTCCAAGGTCTCAAGGTTGTGCGTAGCCGCGAAGGAGCGGCAGGCCACTGGATCGGAGCCCTGCCACTCGTAGATCGCTTGATCTGGGTCGCCGATCAATACAAGCGAACCGAGCTTGCCCGTTCTCCTGAGAAGTGAAAGGCACTCGAATTGTACGGCGCTCGTATCCTGCACCTCGTCGACGATTAGCTCGTCAAATCGCCCCGCTATCAGCTCTCGGATGGCTGAGTACTTCTCCAACACGTTCATCGCGACATACATCGCGTCCGAGAAAGACGCGTGGCCCGTGGCGAATAGCTCGGCCTTGAGCTTGAGGGCCTGAGCGGCGCCCACAGCAACCATCTCTTCACTAGTCAAGGGAAGTGACTGCGGACTATCGGCATCAAATGTGCCGTCTGGTCGGAAGTGGAAACTGGAGATCTTCGCCCAGAAACGATCGTCTCCAAACCAGACATCGTTGATTCCGACGGAAGGGAGTTGCTCGTCAGGGAGCACGCGTGGGGTTTCATCACAGCGCATGACGAGATGGCCGAAGGGATAGAAGACAAACCGCAACAACAACGAGTGCAGGGTCCCGCAGAAATGCGGTTCACCCAAGAGCAGGCCAGCATCTGCCGCTGACTCTCGGATTTCGTCGACCGCAACATTCGTGTACGAGGTCACGGCCGTCGACCGAGGTTGGTCGTCAAGGCCCCACCAAGCAGCTCGCAAGCCTGCTGTTCTTGTC
>JBOGVX010000176.1:0-6182 GCA_050693165.1 Actinomycetota bacterium
GAGTAGAGGGAGCGAGGCAGATATGGGCAGGTACCTGGTGCGCAGGGTGCTGTTCATGATCCTCGTCCTGTTGGTCGTCTCGCTCCTCACTTTCACGATCTTCCTCAAGCTTCCGGGCGGCGACCCCGTCCGGCAGATGGCCGGGCCGAACGTTCGCCCGGAGCAGCTCGAGTCGATACGTCACAACCTGGGGCTCGACAGACCGTTCTTCGTCCAGTACGCGAAGTTCGCCAAGGGCCTGATCCCCTACCCGGGGTTCTTCCTGAACGAGGAGGTCTACTACTCGTACCGGAACCGGATCCCGGTGAAGGAGGAGATCTTCCGGCGCCTCCCTGTGACGATCACCCTGGCGGCCGGAGCAGCGTTCTTCTGGCTGATCATAGGTATCCCGATCGGCATCGTCTCGGCGATCAAGCGTCGAACGGCCGTGGACCGGGCGGGGATGCTTTTCGCACTGTTCGGGGTGTCGGCGCCCGTGTTCTGGCTCGGCTACATCATGCTGTTCATCTTCTGGTTCAAGTTAGGTTGGGCGCCGCCTCCGGGATTCGACATCGGCGAGACCGTTCCACAGGCACTGTTCGCCGGGAAGTTCCTGCTTCCCTGGATCACGCTGTCGCTCCTGTACGCGGCCTTCTACGCGCGCATGGTTCGCGGCAACCTGATCGAGACCATGGGGGAGGACTACATCCGAACGGCTCGAGCGAAGGGCCTCTCCGAGCGCCGAGTGATCTTCAAGCACGGTCTTCGGGCCGGCCTGACGCCTGTGGTGACCATGCTCGGTATCGACATCGGCTACATGCTCGGCGGCCTGCTCATCACGGAAACGGTCTTCGATCTCGACGGCATCGGCAAGTACGCGATCCAGTCCATCCAGGACGGCGATTTTCCCGGGATCATGGGCGTAACGGTCTTCGCGGCCTTCTTCGTCGTCGTGGCGAACCTGGTCGTCGACGTCGTGTACGCGACGCTCGATCCCCGTGTGAGGTACACGTAGTGGCGGAGCCTCTCCTCGAGATCAAGGATCTCAAGGTGCACTTCCCGACGGACGACGGAGTCGTCAAGGCCGTCGACGGGGTCTCCTATTCGGTGGGGCGCGGCGAGACACTCGGCATAGTCGGGGAGTCGGGGTCCGGGAAGTCCGTGAGCATGCTGACGGTCATGGGGCTCATAACGAAGAAGCAGGCCCGGATAGAGGGCGAGATCATCTTCCAGGGCCGCAACCTGCTCGAGGCGTCCCCCGAAGAGATGCGGGAGATCCGCGGGGCCAAGATCAGCATGATCTTCCAGGACCCACTCACGTCTCTTCACCCGTACTACAAGGTGGGGGACCAGATCGTCGAGGGCCTGCGTGCTCACCAGGACATCCCCAAGGCAGACGCGATGGGTCAGGCCATAGAGATGCTTCGAAAGGTCGGGATCCCCAAGCCGGATGACCGCGCGAAGCAGTATCCGCACGAGTTCTCGGGAGGGATGAGGCAGCGAGCCATGATCGCGATGGCCCTGTCGCTCAACCCGGACCTGCTGATCGCGGACGAGCCCACGACGGCTCTCGACGTCACCGTGCAGGCGCAGATCCTCGACCTTATCGGCCGCTTGAAGGATGAGTTCGACGCCTCGGTCGCGATCATCACCCATGACCTGGGTGTCGTTGCCGAGCACGCGGACAATGTGATGGTGATGTACGCGGGGAAGGTTGCCGAGTACGGCAGCCGCGACGACGTCTACTACAAGGCGCACCATCCGTACACGTGGGGGCTGCTCGAGTCGATCGCACGGATCGACCAGCCGAAGGACGAGAGGCTCAGACCGATACCCGGACTGCCGCCCTCACTCATCCTGGTGCCGCCGGGCTGTGCGTTCCATCCACGGTGCAGGTACGTGATGGACGTCTGCAAGACGGACGTCCCTCCGCTCCTTGCCGAGGACGGCAGGCACTCGAGCGCGTGTCACCTCACGCTCGCTGAGAAAGAGCGGATCTTCAACGAGGAAGTGGCGGCCCACGCATGAGCGTGACGGAGGTGGACCCAGGGAGACCCGCGGGCGTCAAGCCCGGCGCCGAGCCCCTGATCAAGCTCGAGGGTGTCAAGAAGTACTTCCCGATCACCCGAGGCATCGTGTTCCAGAGGAAGGTCGGTCAGGTACACGCCGTGGATGGGATCGACCTGGAGGTCTACCCGGGAGAGACGCTCGGACTGGTCGGTGAGACCGGCTGCGGCAAGTCGACGGCCGCGCGGCTCATCATGAAGCTCCTCGAGGTCACCGAGGGGAAGATCTGGTTCGAAGGCCAGGACATCACGTCCTTGAGTCGCCGCGAGATGCGGCCGCTCCGCCGCGAGATGCAGATGATCTTCCAGGACCCCTACGCATCTCTGAATCCGAGGAAGACGATCGGATCGATCATCGCCGAGCCGTACCAGATCCACGAGACCGTTCCGAAGAACAAGATCAAGGGTGAGGTCCAGCAGCTCATGGAGCTCGTCGGCCTCAACCCCGAGCACTACAACCGCTTCCCGCACGAGTTCTCAGGTGGACAGCGTCAACGCATCGGCGTCGCGCGTTCCCTGGCGCTGCGACCCAAGCTGATCGTCTGCGACGAGCCGGTCTCCGCGCTGGACGTCTCGATCCAGGCCCAGATCCTCAACCTGCTCGAGGACCTTCAGGACGAGTTCAACCTGACCTACATCTTCATCGCTCATGATCTGTCGGTGGTCAAGCACATGAGCGAGCGCGTGGCCGTCATGTACCTCGGCCGGATCGTCGAGATCGCGCCCGGGGATACGCTTTACAAGAACCCGAAGCATCCCTACACGGGCGCGCTGCTCTCCGCCATCCCAATCCCGGATCCGAAGATGGCCTCTCAGAAGAAGCGGATCATCCTGGAGGGCGATGTTCCCTCTCCGATCGATCCACCATCCGGATGCCGGTTCCATCCGAGATGCCCTCGAGCGCAGCTCCCCAAGTGCAAGGAGGACGACCCCTCCCTCACCCCGCACCATCGAGGGCAGTTCGCGGCCTGTCACTTCCCGCTCGAAGATCACGCCGTGATACAGTCCCCGGCCTGATGATCATCACCACACTGATAATCGTGGACGTCATCGCGGGTCTGTTGCTGATCGTGTTCGTACTTCTCCACGCCGGACGTGGCGGGGGACTATCGGACATGTTCGGCGGCGGGGCGGGACTCTCCGGGGGTACCGCTGTCGAGCGGAACCTCGACCGGATCACGGTCGTGACTGCATCGGTCTTCGCCCTCACGACCTTCTACCTGGCCTGGAAGTGGGACTAGGGGCCACCGGCCCCCTGCCCAAGCACGCCCCGCTCGCCACGTTCCTCGTACTGTGCGCCTTCCTCGCGGCATGCACGATGCCGCCGGAGCCGGGCACGGCGGATGACGGTCCAGTCGTGGGGCCATCTCCCAGCGTCATGCCGGCGCCGTCGCTCAGGCTCGCCATCGGTCCGGTCGCCAGCCTCGACCCTCGAGACCTCGATACCCCCGACGGCCTCCTGCTCGCGTCCCAGCTGTTCGACGGTCTGGTCGACTACGACCCCTCCACCGCCGAGACCATCCCCGCCGTTGCCGAGAGCTGGGAAGTCTTCGAAGGCGGGCGCCGTCTCGTGTTCCGCCTTCGGGAGGGGGTCACCTTCCACGACGGGACCCCTCTCAACGCGGACGCGTTCGTTGCCGCCTGGAACAGGCTGGCGGACCCGATCGTCGCCAAACCGTTCGCGTTCCTGCTCGAGGCGGTCGAGGGGTTCGACAAGTTCCAGACCGACCTGAAGGTCACGAATCTGTCGGGGGTCAGCGCCGAGGGGCCACTCACCCTCGAGGTGAGGCTGAACCGGGCCTGGCCGGATTTCGTTGCGCTGCTGGGACATCCGGCCCTCTCTCCGGTGCCGCCCCCCGCGCCCACCGAGTCCTTCGGGAGCCTGCCGATCGGAAACGGGCCCTACCGATTGGTCGGAGCGCTCACCCCCGGATCACCGATCAGGCTGGAGGCGTACAGCGCCTATTACGGGCAAGCGGCGGTCGTGAGCTCCGTCGAGTACCGATCGTTCGATCCCGCGGAGGGGGCCTGGCCCGAGTTCCTCAACGGCGACCTGGAGCTGGCGGAGATACCGGCGGGCGTGCTGGACGACGCCACGAGCCAGTTCGGCTCACAGGGGGTAGCGCCCGTCGCAAGGGTTCTCTACTGCGCGTTCAACGAGAAGAACGAGCTGTTCCAGGACCCAACCCTGCGCACAGCGGTATCGCTGGGCATCGACCGTGACGAGATCGTTCAGTCCGTTTACGCCAGGCTTTCCGAGCCCGCCACCTCGATAGTGCCCCCCTCGATCCCCGGCCATGCCGGCGATCCCTGCGGCGATCGATGCGAGCACGATGTCGAGCGAGCTTCAGCGCTGATCCGAGGACTACCGCGGAAGTCGCGAACGTTCGCGCTCGACTACGCGGGCTCCCTGGCCGGGGACAGGCTCGCCACGGCGGTCGCCGATCAGCTCGCGGAAGTCGGGCTCACCGTTACCCCGCGGCCTCACCTGGGACCCGAGCTCGAGGACCTCCTGCTGAGCGGCGAGCACGAGATGTTCTGCCTGGTCTGGGTCGCCGACTACCCGCGTCAGCAGGCTTTCCTCGAACCCTTGCTGTCCAGCGAGTCGGTGGACAACCGGGCGGGCATCGAGGACCCGGAGGCGGACTCCACCCTGGAGGAAGCCCGGCTGACGCTGGATGGAACTGAGAGGGAGCGGCTCTACGCTCAGGTAGAGCTTCGGGCGCTCACGCAGATGCACTTGATCCCGCTGATCTGGTTCCGTTCCCACCTCGCCGTCAGCGAGAAGGTTCAGGGCTTCGAGCTCGACCCGCTGGGTCGCTACGATGCGTCGAGGCTCTCGATCTCGGGCTGACGGAGGCTCCGAGGCCCGCTGCTAGAATCGATGCTTCGTCGGAGTGGCGGAATTTGGTAGACGCGCTAGGTTGAGGGCCTAGTCCGCTTAACGGCGGGTGGGGGTTCAAATCCCCCCTCCGACACCAACAAACTGCCATACCCCAGCCTTGAGACCGACCTCTTCGAGCGTCACGTTCAGCGGCGGAACGCCCGCAACGGTGACCTCCAGATGGTCGGGAAAGATGGAGACCGCTTCGAGGAGTTCCTCCACGAGCACCCGTCTCTCCTTCTCCGACGCCTCCTCCCAGAGCTCGTCCACGTCCATCTCCCGGAGGACCCGGGCGACGTCCTCGAAGCGCCCAGCCAGCTCACTGACGCGAGCCTTCTCCCTCGCCCGGCCCTGGTGCTCCTGGCGGAGCGCCTCGATCTCGCGCGTCAGCCGACCTTCTTGCTCGGCGAACAGGTCGGCGCTGATCTTGTCGCCGTAGTGCAGCTCGAGCAGCTTCCGGCGGCGCTCTGCGAGTTCCTCCAGCTTCCGGTGGAGGCGTCTCTGGTTCGCGTCACGGGAGTCGCCAGCATGGAGCGCGCCTTTCAGGTGGCGGCGGATGGCCTTCTGGAGGGCGGCATCCTTCGCGACCAAGCGGAGCCCCAGGAGAGCCGCCCGGAGCAGGCCGTCGGCGGATCGGGCCGGCTGCGCGCATCCGCCGTGGCGGGGGCGGCACCGATAGAGGGGCCGCTTCGCTTTCGCGTACCGGATCGTGGCCAGGCGCCCGCACATCCCGCAGCGCACCCGTCCGGTGAGGACGTGGCGGCTCCGTTTCCTCCAGCCGGGGATGAATCCGCGATGGGCGGCGGCGAACTCCTCCGGCGTGATGATCGGATCGTGCTGGCCCGGGAACCATTCGTCGTTCAGGAGGACCTCGCCGAGATAGATCCTGGAGAAGAGCACCGACCGCACGGTGGAGAACTTGACGCTGGTGAGCTCCTCGATCTCGCGGAAGCTATTGCCTTCCGAGCGGAGGCGGAAGATGCGCTGAACCGTGGGGGCGTCGGTGTTCGGGATGAGGAGGCCGTCGTTCAGGTCGTAGCCGAACTTCGGGCGGTTCACCCATCGGCCCTGCCGTGCGGCCTGCTGGAGCCCCATCCGGACGTTCTCGGCAAGCTGCTCCCGGTAGAACTGCGCGAAGGCCCCGAGGATGTTGTAGAACATGCGTCCCGTAGCCGACAAGAGGTCGAGCTTCTCGGTGAATGAGTGCAATCCGACGCCGTGCTTGCTGAGCGCCTCGGCAAGGAGGATCAGGT
>JBOGVX010000177.1:0-7083 GCA_050693165.1 Actinomycetota bacterium
GCCGAGGCCGCCTGGCTGCTCGGCTCGGTCACGAGCTTCGGCGAGCTTCGCCGGATGGTGCAGTTCAAGGAGAAGGCCGACCAGCAGGAGTTCGTCTCCTCGGGCCTCTTCACCTACCCGGTGCTCCAGGCCGCGGACATCCTGCTCTACCGCACCGACGAGGTGCCCGTCGGAGAAGACCAGCGCCAGCACGTCGAGCTGTCGCGCGAGATCGCGCGTCGCTTCAACGCCACCTACAGCGAGGTGCTGGTGGAGCCCGCCCACGTGATCCCCGAGGTCGGCGCGCGGATCATGGACCTGCAGAACCCCGAGAACAAGATGTCGACCACCGGCGGCTCGGAGCACGGAACGGTCTACGTCCTCGACGAGCCCGAGACGATCGTCAAGAAGTTCAAGAGCGCGGTCACCGACTCCGGTCGCGAGGTCGTACGCGGACCCGACAAGGCCGGGATCACGAACCTGATCGACATCCTCGCCGCGGTGCGGGGAGTCGAGCCCGAGCAGATCGAGAAGGAGTACGCCTCAGCGGAGGGCTACGCGAAATTCAAGCAGGACGTCGGCGATGCGGTCGCCGAGCACCTCGCCCCTGTGAGAGAGCGTTACTCCCAGCTCCGCGAGGACCACGGCGCGCTCGAAGGCATCCTGTCGGCCGGTGCCGAGAAGGCTCGAGCGATCTCCTCGGAAACGCTCGCCCTCGTCCGCGAGCGCATGGGCGTCGGCCCGCCTTCCGCTTAACCCTCCCCCGGGCGTACGATCGAGACCGACGAGGCTTGGGCGGCCTCGGAGAGGAGGACGGATGAGCATCATCGAGAGCTGCGAGGCACACGCCACGCTTCCCGTAGCGGACATGGAACGCGCCAAGACCTGGTACCGCGAGAAGCTGGGCCTCACTCCTAAGGAAGAGGACGTGGGCGGCGCCTACTACGAGACGGGCGGAACGAAATGGGGCCTGTTCCCGACTCCCTACGCGGGCACCGCGAAGAACACCCAGATAGAGTTCCGGTGTCCCGACGCGAAAGCTCTGGTCGAGGAGCTGAAGGCGAAGGGCGTCACCTTCGAGAAGTTCGAGATGGACGGCATCGAGTGGGACGGCGACGTCGCGACGATGGGCGGTTTCCGCGGTGCCTGGTTCAAGGACAGCGAGGGCAACACGATCGGCATCGGCGAGGCGACGCCGGTCGGCTAGATCTCGGCATCAGGCGCCGGGACCGTCAGCCGGCGGCCCTGGCGCAGGTGCCACCAGAACACCGGCCCCGCGACGATCAGGATGAGCGAGGCGTCCACCGCATTCCTGAGCGCGTCATCGCGCGTCGGATAACAGTACTCCTCCAGGACGGGGCCTCCCGCCACCGGAACTTCTTCCAGCTCTGCCTCGTGAGGGATGGTCCGGACCTCAGCAGCCACGGAGCTCTCGCACTCCGCCGTCGACGCCTCGGCGAGGTTTACGAGCGTCCCGACGGTCCCGATCACTACGAAGAGGAGAGAGACCAGCGACACGAGGTGGAAGTACAGGACCCGTCCCCAGAACACCGTCGTGGGCGGGCGTTCCTCTCGCCGGCGGGCCTGGCGCAGGTGCCACCACATGATCGCCACACCGGGCAGCACGAACGCCACGCCGTGCAATAGCGCGCCCACTCCGTCTCTGGTCGTCTCGAAGTCTCGCGGAAGGACAAGCTCCCTGACGCCGAAGAGCAAGGCGATCGTTCCTCCCAGGAAGAGCCCGAAGCCGCCCACGGCGGCGACGTAGTAGTAGATCTGCGAGATGACGTGAGCGGCCCGGCTTTCGGGCGACGTATGCGCCGAGCTCACCAGCCGCGGGTCTGGAGCAGGCCGTCGTCGCCGAGCTCGGAGATCTCGATCCCCGGCATCGGCTCACCCAGCCCTCGCGAGATCTTGGCGAGCATGTCCGGGTCCTGGAAGTACGTGGTTGCCTCGACGATGGCCCTCGCGCGTGGCGCCGGGTCCTCGGACTTGTAGATGCCCGAGCCGACGAACACACCGTCCACACCGAGCTGCATCATCAGCGCCGCGTCGGCCGGCGTGGCGAGGCCGCCTGCCGCGAAGTTCACGACCGGCAGCGTGCCGGTCGCGGCCACCTGCCGAACCGCCTCCAGAGGCGCACCGAGCTCCTTGGCCGCGCTCATCAGCTCCTCGCCGCGGGCACCCTTTAGGGCGGCGATCTGCTTGTGGATCGTGCGGATGTGACGGACGGCCTCGACGACGTTGCCGGTTCCGGCCTCGCCCTTCGTGCGGATCATCGCCGCGCCCTCGGAGATCCTGCGGAGAGCCTCGCCCAGGTCGCGCGCGCCACAGACGAACGGCACCGTGAACTCCCACTTGTCGACATGGTGGTTCTCGTCGGCGGGAGTGAGCACCTCGGACTCGTCGATGTAGTCGACGCCGAGCGACTGGAGGATCTGTGCTTCGACGAAGTGGCCGATCCGGCACTTGGCCATGACCGGGATCGTCACCGCGTCCATGATCTCCTGGACCTTCGCGGGATCCGCCATACGCGCCACGCCGCCCTCGGCCCGGATATCGGCGGGAACGCGCTCGAGCGCCATGACCGCCACGGCTCCGGCGTCCTCGGCGATCTTGGCCTGCTCGGCCGTGGTGACGTCCATGATGACCCCACCCTTGAGCATCTCGGCGAGGCCCGACTTGACCCTGAAGGTGCCCGTCTCTCTGTCCATCTCTTACCTCCGTCGACTCACCTCAGGATACGCTCGCGCGCTCCGAGCGTCGCGCCGGAGAGGCCAAATGGATCAGAACTCGATGGCCGTCGGGGCGTCCTCGGGGAAGAGCTCGACCCAGGTCTGGCCGGGCGCCAGGGCGATCTCCTCGCCCTGAGCATCCAGGAAGCTCGTGGTCGCGCTCTCCTCGTCCCTATCCCAGCGCCCCTCGATGACCTTGCCGTTCCGGAAGACGTAAAGGTCTCCCGATCCGACCATCTCGAAGTTGGGAACGGGGTTGCCGGCCGAGTCGCTGATCCTGGTGTCGAGGCGCTCCACGATCATCACGACAACGTTGTTGGCCGAGACCTGGGTGCCATCCTCCAGGTCGTGAGCCGTGTCGTCGTGGGATCGTAGGTAGACATCCTGGTTGCGGCGGTACTTCCAGTACACGTTCGCCACGCCCGAGAAGTTGAGGTGGATCTGGCGGCCGCGCTTACCTTGGGGCGCCTCCTCGTTGAACGTGAAGACCTCCGCCGGTGGATCGCCGGCGGTCTTACCCGCTCCGCGCAGCGAGTCGGTGGAGGTGAAGATGTCGTGCGGCGCGGTGTGGTTCGGGTCACGCGGGCACACCTCCTCCTCGAAGTTGCAGTTGATGTCCTCGATGCCCGCGGCCTCGACGTCCTTGATGACCGCGTCGACGCTCCCGGCGTGGACGAACAGGGGGTCGCCGTACTGCTGCAGGATGGCGGGGTCGACGGGCCTGGCGCTGCGGATAGGGCCGATACGCTCCGAGTCTGAGCAGTGGTACAGGACGTTGAACCGGGTGATACCGCCCTCGGCTTCCTGCTCGTACACGACGTCGGCTTCGGCGAGCCCGATCTGCGGGCGAGCCTCGGGCGCGTTCTCGATCTTGACGGCGAGGACACGGCGCCCGACCACGTCTTCGGATGACGCCTCCTCACCGGTTAGCGGACACACGGGTGGCGGCTCTTCGATCCCGAGCTCATCGAGCGGGCCGTCGCCGCCACCATCACCGCTACAAGCGGTGGCGAGCAGCGCTCCGGCGAGGAGCAGGGCGAGCAGATTCTTCAGGCGTGCTGAGGACAAAAGGAACCCTCCTTGGGTATTTCCGGGGGAAGGCCGGGGCCCCATCGTATCGAGCCCCGAACGTTGCATCAACGAACGCGGCTACATCTCTTCGAGGATGCGGATGCGCTCCTGGATCGGCGGGTGGGTGGAGAAGAGCTTCTCGATGCCCGTCACGCCCTCCCCCGCAGCTCGCGAAGGCTGGTTGAGCCAGAGGTGCGCCGTGGCGTTGTTGGCCACACGCATCTGGTTGGTGCTCTGCGAGATCTTGCGGAGTGCGCTGGCGAGCCCTGGTGGATACCGAGTCAGAAGCGCGCCATCGGCGTCGGCGAGGTACTCCCGCCGGCGAGAGACGGCCATCCGGATCAGCTGTGCCGCAAGAGGGGCGAGAACCGCACCGACGATCGCGATGATGATCACCACCGGAGCTCCGCCCTTGCGCCGGCCGCCACCCCAGAACATCGCTCGCCGCATCCAGCCCGATATGAGGGCGACGACACCCACCAGTGTGGCCGCGAGCGTCCCCACGAGCATGTCCCGGTTCTTGATATGGGAGAGCTCGTGGGCGAGAACGCCTTCGAGCTCGACCCTGTTGGTGATCTCGAGCAGCCCGCTGGTAACAGCAACGGAGGAGTGCTCGGGATCGCGGCCTGTGGCGAAGGCGTTAGGCGCGGGCTCCTCGATCACGTAAAGCGCAGGCTTGGGCATACCGGCAGCGATCGAAAGCCCCTCCACGAGGTTGTGCAGCTTCGGGTATCGCTCGCGGTCGGCAGGGACTGCCTTGCTCACCCTGAGGACCAGACGGTCGCCGTACCTGTAGGAGACGAAGGACATCACCCCGGCGATCACCAGGGCCACGCCCAGACCGAACCAGCCGACCGGCCCTGAGCCGAGCCACGCGCCCAGGAGCCAGCCCATGCCGCCCGCCAGAACGATGACGAGGAAGATGAGCAGGAAGGAGCGCCACTTGTTGCGAGTTATCTGCTCGTACACGGTCTAGATGTCGACGGCCACCGCGCCGCGAGAGTTCTCATCGGTCTCGAAGAACTCACGCTCCTTGAAGCCGGTGAGCCTCGCAACGATCACGGACGGGAACTGCTGGATCAGGGTGTTCAGCCTCATGACCTGGTCGTTGTAGAACTGCCGTGCGAACGCGATCTTGCTCTCGGTCGCGGTCAGCTCCTCCTGCAGGGCGAGGAAGTTCTCGTTCGCACGTAGCTGGGGGTAGGCCTCGGCCACGGCGAGCAGACGGCCCAGGCTTCGGGTGACCTCTCGCTCAGCCTCGGCCTGGTCGCCGACCGATCCTGCCTCGATCGCCTGGGTCCGGGCCCGTGTGACCCGGTCGAACAGCTCCCGCTCGTGATCCGCGTACCCCTTCACGGTCTCGATCAGGTTCGGTATCAGGTCGTACCGGCGGCGGAGCTGAACGTCGATGCCGGACCACGAGTTCTCGACGCGGTTCCGGTGCCGGACGAGCCGGTTGAACGTGAGGATGACGTAAACGAGAAGGACGCCTACGACGCCCAGAACTATCCACAGGCCCAGCACGGCGGCATCGTACCAGGGCCCCGTGTCTACTCGGTGGCCGGCTGGGGGCCGGAGGTCTTGACGGCGAAAACGGCCAAGGCGGTCGTCAGCGGCACCGCGGTCACCAGGCCGATGCTCCCGACCAGGGTCCGGACGACCTCGGTGGCGATCACCTCGCCACTGATCACCGTCGCCAGGTTCTGTTGAGAGAGGATCAGCAACAGAAGGATCGGCATGGAGGCCCCCGCGTATGCCAGGGCCAGCGTATTGACGGTCGAGGCAACGTGGTCGCGGCCGATGGACAACGCGGATCGGAGTAGCACTCCCGTACCCATCCTGGGGTTGGCAGCGTGCAGCTCCCAGACGGCGGAGGCCTGAGTCACCGTCATGTCGTCGATGGCCCCCAGCGCACCTATCACTATGCCGCCCAGGACGATGCCGACAAGGTCGACGTTCGAGGCACCGATCTGGACGACCACCGCTTCCTCTGAGCCAAACCCGGACAGCACGGTAAGTCCCACGAAGAGGTTGGCGAGAACGGCTACAACAGCGAGGCTCGCAAGGGTTCCGATGAGCGCGATAGTCGTCATCGCGCCGAACCCGTGAGCGGTATAGAGCGCTATGAAGGCGACCGCTGCCGAGCCGAATATGGCCACCATCAGAGGGTCCCTGCCGTCGAGTATCGCCGGCAGGATGAACTGCAGCAGGACCACGAAGCTCGCCACCAAGCCGATCAGGGCCGAGACCCCGCGGAGCCGGCCCAGAGCGACCACGGCGCCGGCGAAGAGCAAGGAGAGCCACAACAGAACCGGCCCTCGCTCACGGTCGTAGTAGCGGTACTGGAACTCGCGTTCCACCAATGGGTCGAACGCCATCATCACCTTGTCGCCGGGCTCGAGTGCGGGTGTCGTTCGGCTAACGACGAGCTGCTGGGTGACGAACTCGTCATCGTTCGGACCCTCGGTGAGCTTGAACGTTATGAACCGGCAGACGACGCCGCCCTCGGCCTGGCCCTCGCATGGAAGCTCTTCCGCCTTCTCGACCACTGCCGAGTAGGTCTCACTCGTGAAGCCCAGCCCTTCTAGGGACTTCCTCTCTTCACCCGTCGGTCTCAGAAGAAACAGGCCGACGATCGTGGCGACCGCCAGCACGCCGGCGATGACAGAGAGGCGGACCTGCGTCGCTCTCGGGACCCTCCCGAAACGGTGAGACACGCCCAGAGTCTCCGCGCGTATGCCCCCGGGAGCAACGACCCCGTTGCCATTCCGAATGAGAACGATTATCATTCCCATCTATGAGACGAGTAAGCCTCTTGGTGGTCGGTTTCCTGCTCGCGGCCGGCTGCTCGGGCGAGAGCGGCGAGCGAAGAACCATCGTGGCTTCGATATATCCACTGGCATATGCATCCGAGCGGATCGCCGGCCCAGATTGGGAGGTGATCGACCTCACTCCCCCCGGCGTGGAGGCCCACGACCTGGAGCTGTCGATCGAGGACCGATCGGCGATCCAGGACGCTGATGTCGTGGTGTATGTCGGAGACATCGGTTTCCAGCCGCAGGTCGAGGACTCGGTCGCTGAAGCCTCGGGCAGGGTGGTCGCGGTGACCGACGGAGTAGCACTGGCCGAGGGCGACGAGCACGAGGAGGGGCTCGCGTTCGACCCGCACTTCTGGCTGGACCCCGTGAGATACGGGGAAATATTCAGCCTGATCGACGATGCCCTGGGCGAGGTCGATCCCGAGGGCTTCGACGCCTATCAGAGCCGAAGCGAGGACCTGGTTCGTGATGTCGGGGAG
>JBOGVX010000178.1:0-13255 GCA_050693165.1 Actinomycetota bacterium
GCCCCGCCCTCCGTCTGGACACCGAAGAGGTCCTCGTCCACAACTGCGCCTCGGAGCTCGGCCTTGCGACGCTTGGACGGCAGGATGCCCTGTGGCCGGAAGATCATGAGGACCACCAGCGCCACGCCGAAGGCGAAGAACCTGTAGTCCTCGAACTCTCGGAAGATCTCTGGTATGAGGATGATCGCGCCGGCTCCCACAACCGAGCCCGCGATCGACCCCATGCCTCCGACGACCACGATGCAAAGGATGAAGATGGAGTTGAGGATGTCGAAAGTCGGGGGATTGATGAAGTTCACCTGCTCTGCGTAGATCACGCCTCCCACACCCGCGGTGCAGGCTCCGATAGCGAAGGCTGTGAGCTTCATCCGAGTCACGGCGATCCCCATGGCCGCCGCCGCAACCTCGTCCTCACGGATGGCGACCCAGGCCCGTCCGATCCTCGAGTTGTCGAGCAGATAGATGGCGATCATCCATAAGACGACAAACGCAAGTAACAGGTAGTAGTACTTGACGTCGACGAGGGTCCCCCATTTCAGCCCTCCGATCTCCGGATGAGGGATGCCGCGTATCCCGCGCGGACCGCCGGTGATGTTGTCCAGGTTGTTGGCGACGATCCGGATGATCTCTCCGAAACCCAGCGTCACGATGGCGAGGTAGTCCCCTCGTAGCCTCAATGTCGGCGAGCCCAAGAGGATGCCCGCGACTACCGCGACGCCCAGAGCGGCGAACAGGATCAGCCACATCCAGGGTTCCCAGGTGGGCTTGTCCTCGAAGGTCACGGTCCCTGCCTTGATCCCCTGGCTGTAGGCGCCGGCACCAGTCAGGAGCGCGGCGGTGTAAGCGCCGAGGGCCCAGAAGGCCACGTATCCGAGGTCGAGCAGACCCGCGAATCCAACCACCACGTTCAATCCGAGGGCGAACAGGACGAACAGGGCCACCTTGGAGAGGGTGGCGCCTTGGGTGGCCTGCCCGAACCACTGTGGCACCTCCAGCCACTCCTGCAGGTACGGCAGGATCACGGCGATGCCCAAGCCGATCAAGGCCACGAGTGGGTAGACGACCTTTTTCCTGGGCGTCACCCACCCCTTGACGTCCGGCCGGTTCCACACGTATCGGACGCCCATGACTAGAGCCACGATCACCGTCGCGTAGATGGTCTCCGTGTAGTAGCTCTCGAGGAACCCGGCCAGGAGGATCACCCCGACCGTGGTCACCGGCCTTGCCCAGGGCGTCCGGTCGAACCAAGCCTTCCGGCGCTGGCGCAGCTCGACGCGTCCCTGCTTGAGGTCGCGCATGCGTTTCCGCATGGCGATGCGCCAGGCTGGAGGAACCCGTCGCTGTACCTCCGGAGTTGCGTCCCTCAGCGCCTCGCGTTTGTTGCCCATGCCTAGGCCCCCACCCGCTCGCCGAAGATACCGGTCGGCCGGAACATGAGCACGATCACCAGCACGACGAACGCGATGACGTCACGCCACTGCTGGCCGAAGAACGACGACCCCCACGCCTCGAACAGACCAAGCAAGAGACCGCCGGCCATCGCACCCCGCAGGTTACCGATGCCGCCGACGACGGCGGCCGTGAACGCCTTGATGCCCGGGAGGAATCCCACGGTGAACCTCGTGAACCGGAAGAACACGTCGTGGAGCAGCCCCGCGGCGCCGGCCATCATTCCCCCGATGAGGAAGGTGAGCATGATGATGCGGTCGATGTTGACGCCCATGAGCGCGGCAGTCTCCGCGTCTTGGGCGACGGACCTGATCCCTCGTCCGGCTCTGGTCTTCCTCACGAACGTGTCGAGAACGAACATCATCAGCAGGGCGATAGCCACCACAAGGATGTCTCTGTTCCTGATCTCCGCGCCGAACAGCGAGAACGCTCTTGCTGGCTCGAGCACGGTTGGGACACCAGCCGGGTCGGGCCCAAGGATGTCTGGAAGCTTGATGAATAGCAGCGAGTGTTGGCCGTCCATCAGCCGGAACAGATAGCTGATGGCGAAAGATGCGCCGATCGCGCTGATCAGGAATGCGAGGCGCGGCGCTCCTCGTTTCCGGAGGGGTCTGTAGGCGATCCGCTCCAGCAGAACCGCGGCCAGCCCCGAGATGATCATCGCGGGGATGAGCGCCCCGAGGAGAACCAGGATCAGGGCTATACCGGTCTGTGGCTCCGTCACCCCGAACCAGTTGCGGATCGCGAAAAGGGAGACCACCGTTCCGATCAGGAAGATCTCGGAGTGCGCGAAGTTGATGAGCTGCAGGACGCCGTAGACCATCGTGTAGCCCAGCGCGATCATCGCGTAGATGGACCCGCGCACCAGCCCGTTGCGGGTCTGGTCCCAGAACTGCTCGCCGACCGCGATGTAGACCAGGACGAGGAAGCCGACCGTGCCCAAAGCGATCAGGGCATTCTTGGCAGCCGGAGAAAGGCCTCTCTTCTCGGCTACCTCTACCGCAGACATCGGCGTTGCTACCTCCGTTCCTGGGCGATTTCCTTACAGCAGGGCACCGGGGGCGGTTTGACCCGCCCCCGGTTGGATGAAAACCCTGTTACCGCAGTGCTATCCGAGCACCTCAACGGCGTTGCCGAGCTGCGTGACAGCATCCGGCGTCGCCTCGTACAGGAAGATCAGCGCGGCGCGATCCTCGGCGTCCAGCTCATGGGTCGAGTCGAACGCGTAGGTCTTCGCCACACCCTGGAACGGGCTGTCCGTCGTGTACGTGTCCATGTTCACCTTGATGCCCTCGCGGATACCGGCAGCATCCGTCGCGCCAGCCTCGACGGCGGCCACGATGCCCTCGCCGATCATGCTGGCGACGTCGTAGCCCTCCGAGGCGTAAACCGGCACGGGGTTGCCCGGGTAGGCCTCGTTGTACTGGGCCAGGAACTCGTCCGAGAGGCTGCACGGGCAGGAAAGGAACACGTCCGTGATCGAGTCGCCGCCGACCTCGAGCAGATCCGAGGAAACGGAGCCGTCACCCGTGTACACCGGGATGTCCAGACCGGCGTCGCGCATCTGCGACGTAAGGATGGCCGTGTCGGGAACGTACCCCAGGTACGCAACAGCCTCGGCGCCGGAGGACTCGATGTCGCTGATGACGGATGAGAAGTCCTGCGTCCCCGCCTCAGCTCCCTCGAATCCGACTTCCTCGACACCCTCGGCTGCCAGGGTCTCGGAGACGACCTCGGCCAGACCGAGCCCGTACTCCGACTCGTCCTGAACGATGAAGACGCTCCCGGCCTGCCCCGCGAACTTCCCGATCGGCGCGCCCTGGTCCGTGTCGTTGGCTACGGCGCGGTACCAGTACTCCCAGCCGTTGGCCGAGAGGTCAGGGTTGGTCGCCGACGGCGTGATGAACGGGATGCCGGCTTCCTCGTACGTGTCGCCCGACGCCGCCGACTCGCCCGAGAAGGCGGGCCCGATCACGGCCACCGAGTCGGGGTTGCCCACTACGGCCTCGACAACAGCCGGAGCGTTCTCGGGGTCACCGAGCGTGTCGCCCTGCTCGAGCGTGACCGTCGCCGGGAAGCTCTCGTCGGCGTTCAGCTCCTCGAAGCGCAGCTCCGCCGCCTGGAAGGCGTGGATCACGAGCGCGACGTAGTCACCGGACAGAGCACCCTGGAACGTGACGGTGACGGGGATCTTGGTTACATCCTCGTCAGGTGACGGACCGGGTTCGCTGTCCGACTTGCATGCCGCGCCCAGCAGCGCTACTACGCTGAGTACGGCGAGAAATCGAAGTGATTTCCGCATACTTGCCCCTTCCTTTCTTTTGAAAAAACGCGGGACTAGCGGGTCCGCCCACGTGGTTGAGCCGCGGACCAGCTATGACCTCCTCATCTGAGGAGGGACAAACGACTACCGAGCCACCCCTCCTTTCTCCACCCGCGAGTAATGCTCGCAGCGGGAATTATCAAGAATTGGCGTTCCGTCCGTCAAATCCCCTACCCGGGGAGCTCTGATCCGAGCTCCCCAGCCACGACCCTTTCGGCCACCTCCCCCACCTTGAGGCGCTTGTCCATGGCGGTCTTTTGAAGGAAGCGAAAGGCGTCCGCCTCCTTCATGGAGTAGCGATCCATGAGCAGGCCCTTGGCCCGGTCGACCAGCTTGCGGGCCTCGAGCCTCTGATCAAGGTCTTGGACCTCTTCCTCGAGCGCCCTGAGCTCCTCGTACCTGGCCACGGCCATCTCCATGGCCGGGAGGACGTCGGACTTCTGGAAGGGCTTCACGAGGTACCCCATTGCCTTGGCCCGAGCGGCCCGGTCAACCAGGTCCTTCTGGCTGAAGGCGGTGAGCACGAGCACGGGCGCCGTGCGCTCCTCGGAGATCTTCTCGGCCGCCGAGAGGCCGTCCACGCCCGGCATCTTGATGTCCATTATCACGAGGTCCGGCCTGAGCTCCTTGGCCAGCCTGACGGCGCTCTCGCCGTCTCCCGCCTCGCCAACGACCTCGTGACCCTCCTCCTCGAGCATCTCCTTGAGGTCGAGGCGGATCAGGGCCTCGTCCTCGGCCAGGACGATCCTACGGGCGGGAGCGGGAGCGTCGCCCACTCAGGCTCCCGCCGCAGTCAGCTGGTGGGCGAGCCGACGCTCCTCGTCTCTGAGGGTCTCGAGGTGCCGCTCGGCACGGCGCACCTCCCTCTCGACCACGATGTAACCGTCCGCAGCATGCTGGAGGTCACGATCGGCGAGAGGTGTCTCGGCGATCAGCATCCTCAACCGGCATTCGTCGAGGGCGGCCCTCTGGATCTCCAGGCGGTCGCGCAGGCGGCCGAGCTCGGCTCGGGCGGCGCCGATCTCCTCGGAAACAGTGGATAGGTGACGGGATACCTGGCTATTCATGGGAATCCTGCTGAGTGGCCGGGGGTGAGGCAGTCTAGGCGGGTGTGGAGGGGCCCGCAACCGATCCCTCAGGCCTCCCGCAAACCCCCCGTGATCAGTGCCTCGCGCAGTTCGGTGAGGGGGATGAGCACGCGCTGCTCGTCCCGCACGGCGACCTCAGAGAGAGCGTTGGTGAGGCGATCGGTCAGATCGGCCGTGAACTCCGTCTCCTCGATCACGAGATGCTCCTCGAGCGGAGTGACCACCTCTGCCGAATCCCCATACGCAACCCCCGGGATCCCTTCGTCCTGGACGATCTGGAGCGGAGCGACCGCAGCCTCGCTGCACAGAGAGACGAGAACGAGCGCTGCCGGCGGGTAGTCCGGGGGGTCGTCCGTGGTGTCGCGCGCCGCCGCCGATGCCTCGCGGACGTCACATCCTGCGTCGAAGAGGTCCACGCGAAGGTCATGACCGAGGATCGCCCGCCCCCGCGTGGCGGAAGCGAGCTCCTCTCCGAACGAGGTATCGCTGTCGAGATCGGCGATCACGCCGATGACGACCGGCTCCCCGGCCTCGGAGATGGAGCAGCCCTCGGACCTGCCCTCGGGGCAGACGGGGTCTCCTCTCTCGGACGAGAAGGTCGCGATCGTGCTCGCGGCTATGCCCAGCGGTATCAGCAGGGCGACCGCGACGAGCTGCCGCTTCGAGAGTCCTGTGACGGGGTCCACCTGGTGCCCGGGGCCCGACGCGCACAAAATCCACACTCCCTCAATTGCCTCTCGAAATTCTAGTTCGGATTCCTTGGACGCCAACTCGTCACCAGTCGCCAAGCTAAGCCAAAAGGGTCCGTTGGAACTCGTCGAGATTCGCAGCTTTCTCTCTCACACCACTATGAATCCCGGTGCGATTTCCCTCCGCCAGCAGGGATCTCCTTGCGGAGTCCAGGCTCGTTCCACGTCACGCCTCTCACGTACGAAAACCAGTCAGGCTCCGGGTAGTGGTAGCGAGGCGTTCCCTGACTAAGGCTGTAGCTTGAGCTCGACGAAGAAACCGTGGATCAGTTCACCAGGGAACGCGGGGCTACAGAGTTACAGCCTCCAGAAAAGCACCAGTCCCAGCGTCCATAAACACCACGAGATTTGCCGTATACGTAGGGAACGCATCAACCTCGGCACCTGGGACTGAAGGAACAGTAAGGCTTCCCCAGCGCCCAAAGGCGGGAACGTCTACCGCGGGGAAGACAATCAACCATGCTGGCCTGTTGGAGTAATAAGGGGACGATATGTTTCCCGTATGCCCTGCATCTGGTCCGTACTGCGAATCACCAAAGAAAACCAGCGAAGCCACGGCTGGGCGTCCCTCGGCAATTGGCATTTCATCTAGGGCTGAAGCTATAGCGGCGTCACGAGAGATCGACGGAGTGTAACCATCTGCCGGTGTAACGGGAACTGCCGTGATTGAATACTCTGTCAAGAGATCGGTTTGAATCTGGGGCAAAGATTGTGCGTCTGCATCACCGGTCGCGTTGCTCCATGGTCCGATGAGAAGGACAACGACGAGCATCGACAGGGCTCCAACAAGGAGCAGCCCACGCGTGCTGGAGCGAGCTCGAGAGACGAATCTCTTCATTGCGATCCTCACTTTCGCACTATACAGGGTCGGTCCACACATCGAAACTTGTCGGCTGCGTCACCCAAGCGCTGTGGTACCTCGGGGATGGCGATGTTGTCAGGGCCAAGTCCGAGACAGTTACCCACGAGTCGTCACGGAGCTTCCTCTTAATACTTGAGAAGGTCGCATGGTTGGCCGCCGTGCCCACTATGTCGGAACCAGGGTGCGTCGTCTCGGCGAAGATTTGGGTTGACCAATCGCCTGTCCAGCTTGCCGCCGGGTCCCAGTTGGTTTTCGCCAAGTGATCCCCGTCCACGAATAGGTGGAAGAGACCGTCGCTGAACTTATAATCGACTTCGTAGAGATGTGTTCCAGTAGGCTTTGGAAAGAACCTGGTCTTCGGCTTGCTGTCGATATACCTTGATGTCTGCGTGAACACTTTCATTCCGCTCTCAGCGTGGCCGCTATTCTCACCAAATCGACCATAGCCAACTTGGGCCCAGCCATCTACGTCTTCGGCAGTTACGCCGCCTGCGACCATCGACCAGGCGACACTAACGCTCTTCTTAGCACAGAGATCAGGTTTGTCCTTCTCGATTTCGGCCCGGGCCCCATAGTTCTCCGCCTCACTAAAGGCTCCAATTAAGTTGTGGCCAAAGGCGCCGCATTGTGCGTTGGCCGCGTGAACATCTCCGGATGGAATCACCATCGCAACTGCGACGAGGGGCGCCTGCCAAAGGTGCCGCTTAGTGATATTCATGAGCCACTCCCTTTCTCTGGAGGCCAACCTCTGGTGATAATGAAGTACACGGATGCATTACATTGCGCGAGGGCCCCTAAGGTCGAAACGTCAAATGCCCGGGCAAGCGGGTCTATAAACTCCCTCCATTCAGATGCGGACGTGAGGGACCCTACTCTCGGTGGGATCCCTTCGCAAGTTAGATCCGGTCAGCGGCCTCCCGGCTCAGCCCCGCGCACCCGATCACGAGGAGCCTCGCAGTCGAGAGTTGATATCCCCGTTGCGCGTGATCTGATCAGGCGAGAGCGAAGACCCGTTCACTCGACGGAGAGGCGTGACACTCCCGATTCGAGGCCTACGACGCGCACCTCGACCTTCACGAGTGGCTCGCGTCCGAGGGGATCTGCCTCCCATTCCGGTCAACCTGCGGTGAGCAGGTGACTCAGCCCCTTACAGAAACCTGACACGAAACCGACAGACCGCCCGAGTCACAGTCACGGCTCCGAGGATCCGCTATGTCGGGAATCTGTCGGAAATCTGTTGGGATTCTCTGGGCGACCTACACGAAAACTGGGCGACCTACACGAAAAAAGCGTGAACCTATCGCCCTTCTCGCCCATTTGTAGAGCATGGAATCCCACAGGCAAACCTCGACGACGGCGGCGAGCGTCGCCAGCTCTCGTTGGCGGCGTGTAAGGCCTCGTTCCTGCGATTTCGACCGGCTGATGCCTTGCACGCTTCATATGACCTACACCCCTGGGTCCGGGGCCCTTACACGAAAAGGCGGGCCCCCTACACGAAAGATGTGTCCATCTTCGGCCTTCTTCGCACACTTGTAGGACATGGATCGCACAGGCAGGAGACGACGCGACAAGGCGCCACCGACGGAGGCGAGCGCTTCACGCGGCGCCGGGCGCCCGGCGAATTCTCACTCACGGAGCCCGTTAGCGCTCCGCCCCACAATGACGCGGCCGGATGGGACGGGGCATGCCGCATGTCATACCTCTCGGCATCCGGCTCGGTCGAGAACGAGCCAGGGCCCGACACGGGAAAGCCGAGGTGAGACGACCTGACGGGTGGCTCGGTCACCGCCCCGACTCCCTTCGGGAGATCTAAGAAACGATCTCCCTCGGGGCGAAGAACCCCTTTCTCGATCCTCGGCGGTATCACCGACAGGGACATGGAGATTCTTCTCCAACTCTACGAACACAAGGTTCTCACCACGGACCAGCTCCACGAGCTTCATTTCTCCACTCTCCACCGAACGAGGAAACGACTCTCACAGCTCTACGAGCGAGGACTGGTTGATCGGTTCCGCCCGCCGCAGCGCCCCGGCTCCTACCCGCATCACTACGTGCTCGATGATCTGGGGGCCAAGCTCGTCGCCGGGTACCTCGGCGTCGACCTCAAGGAGCTCAAGTTCCGCAAGGACCGCCTGCTGAGGCTGTCCCGCAGCCGGTTCCTGCGCCACCTGCGAGAGACCAACAGCTTCTTCTCACGGCTCGCTCACGCGTGCAGACAGGCAGGCGACGGAACCCAGCTCACACTGTGGCTCGGGGAACGTCGAGCCACTATGGCCGGCATCCGGCCGGACGGGATGGGAAGCGTCCGCCACCGCTGGGGTTCGACTTCCTTCTGGCTTGAGCTCGACCTCGGGACGGAGACGCATGACCGCCTCGAGCGCAAGGTGCACGGCTTCGCTCGCCACATGTTCAGTCCCGAGGAGGCGCCTCACGCCGTGCTGTTCTGCTTTCCCTCGCAGGAGCGGGAGGCCAGGGCCCGTCGTGCGCTCTACGAGCCTGAGGGCCTGCTGGTAGCGACGACGACGCTCGACAGGCACGGAGCTGACCCCTTGGGTGCGGTCTGGCTCCCACTCAAAGCGGGCCATCGCCTGTCCCTCGTGGATCTACCCGTCCCCGAACGGGGCGAGCTCTCGACGCTCTACACGAAACGGAGCCTCGTACCTCATGAGGACGCCTACGACCCCGTGGGCTGGTGGTAACTGGGGTGGCCCAATCCCTCGGAAACACTCGCCCTGATCCGGAGCAGGCCGCCGAGGAAACACAGACGGTCGTATGGATCGAAGCGATGAGGCAGGAGGAGGTGAGCCTCCTGGCGGAGGACCTCATGTCCGTGCTGACGCGGAGAGCTGCTGGTCACCAGCCGGCAGTACCATCCGAGCCCCCATGACGAAGACATCCGACCATACGCCGGGACCTCTGAGGTTTGCCTGGTACGGGCGCCTGTCCACGGACGAGCTCCAGCAGCCCCAGCTTGCGTTCCCCTCCCAACGGATCGCGTGCGAGAAGCGCATCGAGGGCCTCGGGCGGATCGTCTGCGAGTTCACGGACGTGGAGTCGGGGCGCAGCGAGGACCGAGCCGGGATCGAGGCCCTCCTGGAAGAGGCCGGTCGCCCCGATCGCCGCTTCGACGGAGTGGTGACGTACAAGGCCGAGAGGTTCGCACGGCGGATGGCCCTCGCGCTGGCGTACGAGGAAGAGCTGCGTCGGGCAGGCATCCCGATCTACGTCTCCGACGAAGCCGGGGAGCCCGGCCGTCCCACGTCAGTCCTCACGCGGCGCATCAAACAGGCCGTGGGCGAGTGGTACGTCCTGGAGCTCCTGGAGGAGTCCCGCCGCGGGATGGAGGAGAACACCCGGCAGGGGTTCAACACGGGAGGGATCGCCCCGTACGGCTACCGGAAGCGCTATCTCCCACACCCGTCGAAGACCATGACCGCGCGGGGATCACGGAAGGTCCTCCTCGAGCCCGACTCGGAGCAGGCACCGGTGGTCGAGCGAATCTTCCGGGAGTTCGTGTTCGGGGGCCGGGGCATCCGAGGGCTCGCGGCCCTCCTGAACGAGGAAGGCATCCCGTCTGCGCGCGGCGGACGGTGGAGCGAGTCCGCGATCTCCGGTGTGCTCGACAACCCCAAGTACACCGGCCATCAGGTCTGGAACCGGCGTCGCCGAAAGACCGGCGGCAACCAGGCGAACGATGAGGCGGAGTGGATCTGGTCGGCGGAACCGGCCCACCAGGCGATCGTCTCCCTGGACCTGTGGCGAGCCGCCCGGACCATGCGGCGGCGGCCGGATACCGACTGGAGACGGCGACCACGGGCCGGCGAGGCCGCCCGACCCCTCCGCGGACTCGTCCTCTGCGGCCCATGCGAGCGGCGTATGGGGGCGGTCCATCGCAAACGGTCGACCATGCCCGTCCGCTGGTACTGGGAGTGCCCCGCTTGCAAGGCGCGAATACGGGACGACCGGCTACAGCCCGAGATCGTCGGCGCCCTGGAGCGTGAGCTGCTTCGTCCCGAGCGCCTCAGGGCCCTGGAGCGCCACCAGGAGGCGTCCTTGCGGAAGGCTCGGAAAGAAGCCCTCAAGTCCCGTACGGGGCTGGAGAGCCGCCTCCAAACCATCAGAGCCGAACAGCACGCTCAGGTCCGTAGCGTGGCGGCGGGCATCGACCCGGTGCTCGTCAAGGAAGTCGTGGAGGAGCTTCAGCGGGAGGAGGGCGAGGTCCGCGAGAAGCTTAGGAAGCTGGACTCGTCCCAGGACGCCGCTCGGACTCTGATGGCCATCCGGCGCCTTCGGGAGCACGCCGACGACATCAGGCAGATACTTCGGACCGGCGAGCCCCGCGACCAGCGCCGCATGTTCACTCGGACGGTCCGGTCGGTCACCTGGATACGCCCGGAGGAGCGCTTGGAGCTGCGGCTCGTCCTACCTGAACCGGAGCCCGAGGAAAGCCGTGTGGACTATGTGCGTGCCCGGGGTGGGATTCGAACCCACACGGGCTTTCGCCCAGCGCCTTTTGAGGACGCCGAGTCTGCCAGTTCCTCCACCCGGGCTCGGGTCAAGTCTAGGACGGGGTGGTCGTGATACCTACCACACGATCGACGAGGTCCCGCGTCATTTGGTCGGGATACCGACCAGGTGGCCTTGTATCAGCCGCGGCGGCGGCGGCTACCCATGACTCCGCCTCGCTTCGACTGGAACACGATCCGGGGCGGCGCCATGACCATGCCCTCCTTGGTGAACTCATCCTCCAAGTCGAGCCGAGCCGCCATGCGGCTGATGTCTCCGCGATCGGCGGGGAGAACGAAGGTGACTCCGGTGCCGCTTCGGCCCGCGCGAGCTGTTCTGCCGACCCGGTGAAGGTACGAGTTGTCGTCGGCCGGAATGTCGTAGTTGACGACGTGGGTGATGTCGTCGACGTCCAGCCCTCTGGCAGCCACATCCGTCGCAACGAGCGTGTCGATCTTGCCCTTGTCGAAGGAGCTCAGAGCTCGCTCTCGAGCGCCCTGGGTCATGTCTCCGTGCATCGCCGAGGCCTTGATGCCTCTGTCGCGCAGCTTGATCGCGAGCCTCTCTGCCCCGCGCTTCGTCCGGACGAACACCAGATGTCGTCCGCCCTCCTCGCGAAGGAGGTCGACGAGAGTGTCTACGCGGGTCGCCTGCTCCACGGGGACGAACCTGTGGTCCGCCTCGTCCACGGTCTGGATCTCGGAGACGACCTCGTGCTGCACCGCATCGTTCGTGTACATCTTCGCCAGCCGCCCGACGGTCCCGTCGAGCGTCGCCGAGAAGAACATGGTGTGCCGTGGTCCCTTCAGGCGATGCACCAGCCGGTCGACCTGGGGCTGGAACCCCATGTCGAGCATCCGGTCGGCCTCATCGAGGACCAGTACGCGTACGTGATCCAGAGAGACCATCCGGCGGTTCGCCAGGTCCTCCATGCGTCCCGGTGTGGCGACGAGGATGTGGGCTCGAGAGGCGGCCTTCGCCTGTGCGGCGAGGCTGACTCCTCCGTAGACGGCGGCAACGCGCAGGTTCCGCGCTCCTGCCATCATCTCGAACTCCTCCACGACCTGGACTGCCAGCTCGCGGGTCGGGACCAGCACGAGAACGGACGGCTGCTTCCCGGAGGCGTCGACGCGCTCCACGATCGGAACGGCGAAAGCCAGGGTCTTGCCGGATCCCGTCCTGGACTTCGCCAGCACGTCCAGACCCCTTAGGGCGTCCGGGATCACGAGCTGCTGGATCGGGAAAGGCGAGGCGATGTCGCGTCGGCGAAGCGCCTCTGCTACGGGCGCGCTAACGCCGAGTTCAGAGAATGTTTTCAACAGTGGCTCCTTCCGGGGGCCTTGGGAGGTTCTGCGAGCCGGCCCTGAAGGAGCGGGAAAGCGAAACCTCACGGGATCACGACCTGCGATCCGTACAGGAAGCATATCAGAACGAGCGTTCGATTCCCGGGTTTCAGCCGAGCGGGCTTCCGAGCGCCGAGGTGCCCAGAAGGGTGCGGAGCTCGGCCAGGAGCCCGGCGGAGCCGTCCACACGGTAGCCGTCGGCGAACCGGAGGGTCTTTTCGGCTTCGTCCGAGACGAGCCGAAGCACGACCGGGACTCCCCCGGGGTGCGCGGCAAGCGTCTCCTTGAGCCTGACGACCAGGCCGTTGGTGCATTCCGCTGTTGGAACCGACAGCGTGATCGGGTCGCTACTGCTTGCTCGCGGTGGGGCGGCCTGGGTCGGTCCTTCTCCGGTGTCGAGCTCGGAGAGCTCCGAGGCAACGATCTGCAGCTCCCGCCCTCTGAGGTCGATGCGGCCCTTCACCAGGACGATCTTGTCGTTCGCTATCAGGTCACCGGACTCGATGAACAGCTGCGGGAAGACCACGACGGGCACGCCACCGGCGAGGTCCTCGACCCTAACGATCGCGAACTGCTCGCCCTTCTTGGTGAAGCGCCGCTGGATGGCGACGATGATGCCGCCGATGCGAACTATGTCACCGTCGCCGAGCAGATGCAGCTCGGCGATCTCCTTGTCGGTTCGGGCCATCAGGCGTTCCGTCACGGCCAGCAGAGGGTGATCCGTTACGTACTGACCGAGCATCTGCTTCTCATGCGCCAGGAACTGCGACTTCTCGAACTCCCCGCCTTGAAGTACAGACTCGTCGATCTCGTGGCTGGCCTTGTCTCCACCCCCGAATAGGGAGAACTGGCCGGCCGCCTCCGCGCGCCGCTCCGAGACGATCGGGCCGGAGACCAGGTCGTACTGGTCGAAGAGGCCTCGCCGCGTATAACCG
>JBOGVX010000179.1:0-10302 GCA_050693165.1 Actinomycetota bacterium
TCGTTGGAGTGGGTCTCGTCGCGATAACGATCGTGCCCACGATCCCCGCGTCTGCCACGAACGGAGAGGACGCGGTCATCTCCTTCGGCGGCGAAAACTGTGAGGTCGAGCATCCGATCGCCCGAGACGCCCCGCCCCTCGGCGTCGGACCCTGCCCCGGGGTACGCCCAGGAGCGGAGGTCTGGAGCGACAATGGGGGCTGCACGTTCAACTTCATGTTCAAGGGCTACCGACTGAACGAGCTCGGCGAGCGCGTCGAGGCCGGCACGTTCATGGGAACCGCGGGGCACTGCATCTTCGCGGGCGAGAGCGAGGAGGTCGTCTGGCCGGTGGGAACCGGCCCCGAGGCCCGTGACGCGAACGACGTTCGCATCGGCGAGTTCGCCTACGCCGTCGACAACCCAACCCGCGACTTCGCCCTGATCCGCCTCGATCCGGGGGTCCAGGCGAACCCTCAGATGTGCCACTTCGGGGGTCCGACCGGCCTCAACACCGACTCGGAATTCACGGGATCTCCCGAGGTCGTGCAGCACTTCGGCCAGGGCCTCGTCTTCGGCGACACAGTGTCGGCCCGAAGCGGTGTCGGGCACATGAGCGATCCGAACTGGCATCTGATCACCACTGCGGCGATCTTCGGCGACTCAGGCAGCGGAGTGGAGACCGAGGACGGCCGCGCGGTCGGAGTGCTCGTCGCGATCTCCCCGATCGGGATCGTCGTCACGCGACTCGCGCCACAGATGGAGCCGGCGCGCGTGGCACTGGAGCTCGAGTCGCTGGAGCTGCAGACGGCGCCCGAGCTCTAGCTCACCACGCCGGCGAGGCACCCTTGCGAGTCCGCGGAGGAGGACCTTCTGTGTCATGATTCTGGGTAGACGAGTGGCGCCGGCCTGAAGGTGCCTGAGGCGAAGAAAGACTTCACATGGCAGGTGAACGTCATGCCAACCTCCTCGCGAAGCTCGCCCCCCTTGGTTACGAGGGCAGTCCGATCCAGCAGTTGTGCACGGGCTCCGTCGGCCTGCTCGACGTCGAGGGGGCAGCTTTCATCCTCATGTCGGAGAAGGAGACGGGCTCGCTCGCCGCTATCGCAGGGGCCAGAACATCGCGGGTCGAGGACCTGCAGTTCACGCTCGGCGAGGGCCCCTGTCTCGAGTCGTTCCGGAGCGGACATCCAGTCCTCGAGCCCGAGCTCCTGGATGGAGCCAGGTCTCGATGGCCGGTCTTCGTCGAGGGCGCGGCCGCGCTGGGTGCCCGGGCCGTGTTCGCTCTCCCGCTTCAGATCGGCGCCGCCCGCCTCGGGGTGCTTTACCTGTACAGGGAAGAGCCCGGCCTCCTGTCGGCCGAGCGATTCGCCGACGCCTTCGCGATCGCGGACATCGGCACGTGGATACTCCTCGGGATGCAAGCGGGCGCCGTCCCCGGCGAGCTCGGGGACGGCCTGGACGGGTCGTGGGCATACCGGGCCGTCGTTCACCAGGCGTCGGGCATGATCTCCGCGAGGCTGGGAATGAACTTGATTGACGCTCTGGCTCGCCTGCGTGCACTCGCTTTCGCCGCGGATCGATCGATCTACGAGGTAGCCGCCGATGTGGCGGCCAGACGCATCGAGGTGCTGCGATGAACGAAGAGAGAAGAGAGTCGAGTCTCGGAGATACCTTCGTCGAGCTCGCCGACACGCTCGTCAGCGACTTCGACGCGGTGGACTTCCTCCACACGCTGGCGAGTCGCTGCGTCGAGCTGCTCGACGTCGATGCTGCCGGCCTCGTTCTCGCTGACGCGACCGGAAACCTCCGGGCGGTTGCCTCATCCTCGGAGCAGATGCATCTCCTCGAGCTGTTCGAGATCCAGAACGAGGAAGGCCCCTGTCTGGACTGCTACCGGTCCGGAGAGCCAGTCACGGAGGAGCGGCTCGAGAGCACGGAACGGTGGCCGCGATTCGCAGGCGAGGCGGTCGCCGCGGGATTCCGTTCGGTCCAGGCCGCACCAATGCGTCTGAGGACCGAGGTGATCGGTGCCCTCAACCTCTTCAGGACCGAGCCCGGCCGGCTCGACGACGCGGACCTGGCCCTGAGCCGGGCCCTGGCCGGCATCGCCACCATCAGCCTGCTCCAGGAGCGGGCGCTCCGAGAAGCCCGCCTGGTGACCGAGCGGCTGCAGATCGCTCTCAACAACCGGATCGTGATCGAGCAGGCGAAGGGGGTACTTGCCGAGCGAGGCGGCCTCGACATGGAGTCGGGGTTCGAGCTGCTGCGGCGCTACGCGCGGAGCCACAACCGCAAGCTTGCGGTTGTGGCTCTCGACCTGATCGAGGAGCGCATCTCGGCAAGTGACCTCGGGGCCGACTGGTCGAGCTGAACCAGGCAGAGCGCGCGGCGAGTGCTTTGGAGTAGACTGCCCGAGTTGCGCCGTAGCTCGTGACCCCGGCCGCGGAGCGGACCAGACGTGGAGCGAGCTATGTCGGAACGGGCGACCCGCCTCCTCAGATCCGAATCCGAGGATCTTCCGGTCGCGGTCATCTTCCTCGACCGGAATCTGCGGACCCTGAACGCGAACGACGCCTGGCGGCGGCTGGAGCCCGAGGAGGGTGGCCCTCAGGATGCCGACTGGGGGTCGGTGTGCGATCCCCGTGACCGTGCCGGTGTGGCGGATGTCCTCAATGGGGTGATCGCGAGCGGAGGCGAGGCGACCCTCGAAGTTAGGGGGACCTCGCCGGACCACTGGATCGAGCTGCTCGCTTCCGCGGTGGAGAGCAACGGCGCGGAGGAGATCGTGATCGTCGCTCTCGACGTAACCGATCAGAAGCAACGCGAGGCCATGCTCACATTCGATGCGGTCCGCGACCAGCTGACCGGACTCCACAACCGGGTCGCCCTCGGTCAGCACCTCCGGGGAGCGCTGGACCGGCTCCGTCGCCAACCCTCGATCCTGGCGGTGCTGTTCATCGATCTGGACGGCTTCAGGGAAGTCAACGAGAAACACGGCCACTTGGCCGGCGACCGTGTGCTGCTTATAGCAGCGCAGCAGCTCCGCCTGGCCATCCGGCCCGCCGATCTGCTCGCTCGCGTCGGCGGCGACGAGTTCGTCGCGGTCTGTGAGTCACTGAGCTCCGCCGAAGAGGCACTGGGCGTCGCCAGGCGTTTGGCCGAGTCGCTGGACAAGCCCATAGAGGTCTCCCCGACGGCCGAGCACCAGCTTTCGGCAACGATCGGCGTGGCGTTCGCGGCCGGCCCGAACGAGGAAGTAGGGGCCCTGCTTGCGAGAGCCGACATGGCCATGTACGCGGCGAAGCAGCAGGGAAGGGGACGGGTCCAGGTTCACGCTCCCACCGTCCCGAACAACGGATTCCCGCCGCTCGGTCACGACAGAGACAGGCTGGACGATGTGGCCGAGCGACTGGCCATGGTCGAGGGCGACCTCGCTGAGGGGTGGGCGACCTCGTTGACGCAATCCGATGCGCAGAGAACGCAAAGATGGCGGTCCGCCTGCCACTACGCGGACCTGGCGCTCGCAGCCTTGCGAGGGCGGAAGCCGCCCGACAGTCTTGGAGGAGAGGAGAGTAGGGCCGGGGACAAGGGGGCATGACCCTGGCGGTTCAGACCGCCAGGTCGGTGTCGCGCACACCGCGACTCTGCGAAATCGGCCTGCAAAGGAGAAGGGACCTGGCGGCTTGGCCACCAGGTCCCCGAGATCGCCCCGGCGGGAAAGGCTATCGGGCGATCGAGTCGTTTTCCACGGTGGTCGGGTTGAAGACGAGCCCGGACGCGAGATCGGTCGCGTCGTACAACCACAGGGTCTGGGTGTCTCGCACCGGCCACAACACGGCGTCGGCCACCTCGGTGCCACCACTCAGAGTGAGAAGCACGTCGTGCATGGTGTCGTTCGCTTCGTTCATCAGGTTGATCCCGGTGATCGTGAACCTGACGTGCTCGAAATTGCCACCTGGAACTGTATGCACGGTCACGTCTCTTCCGTTGACACCGAGGATCGGAACCCCGTCGATCGCCAGGCGCACATTGAGGGAGAAGTCGTCGGGTACGGCGTCGACGTAGACCCCGATTGGTCCGTAGTAGGCATCGACGGTGATGGCGTCGATGTTCCCACCGTAGGAGCCCTCGAAATGTGAGTCCTGGTACGAGGTCTGGTTGTTACCAAAGATTCCGTTGTCTACGCTCGCGCAACCACCTCCGGCCTGGATCGACTGGGACGGCGAGACCGTGCTCCATGGGATCGCCCCGTCCAGCTCCACGTTCTGGATCTTGGTCGCGCCCTCGCAGTGGAAGTAGACGTGCTCTTCCGGCGTATATGGGACGAAGTCCTTGCCGCTGAGGCCGTGCAACGCAGAGGCGGGGCCTGAGACACCGGCGATCACCCCTGCGGCCAGCAGCAGGGCTAGCTGAGGTCTGCGCATCGCGAGCTCCTTTCGTGAGTTGTGATGGCTTGGCTTCGTTTCATCGACCCGTCAGGCGGCCGTATCGAAGGCGGCCAGAATCACATCGGGGGACGAGGCCGGATCGTTGTAGATGGCCGAGGTGGTTCCCGCCTCGAACACCCGCGTTCCATCCGGACTGTGGAGGACGGCAGACCACCAACCTTCGCTGACCGGAAGCGTGCTTCCCTTCGGGAGCTCGTTCGAGATCCGCATCCACTCTCGTTCACCGGTGGGCGAGTATCCGTAAGTCACCGGCCTGAACCGCAGCCCAGTGAGCATCGCACCTGCCATGACCACCTGCCCTGTACCTGGATTGACGGAAACGGTTGGCCCGATCAGACCCACAGGCGATGAGTCGGGCACCGTGGCCGGCTCCCAGGTCCGCCATTCCTCGGAGCCTGTTACCGGATTGAGCGAGGCGGTCACGAACGCACCCGTCTTGTTCGTGTAGGCGGTCAGCAGCGGAGGAATTGTCACCGTCTGGTGTGGGAGCGAGTAGGCGGAAAGGATCACAGAGCCCTGGGGGCTCACTTCGATCGGGTGGGTGTGCCACGGATAGGTGGCGGTTGCCAGGTTTTCGTTCCTGTCCCACCCGAGGAAGTACTGACCCCACGCCAGGTCCCCCGCGGCCGTATCGACACCGAAGACGTAGGTGGGGGTGTCGAGGGACGGAGGTGCAAGGACGGACTGCGCCACGAACGCCTTGGAGCCGTCACCGTTGAGCGCGATGCCCGCGGGAAGAGTGCCCTGAATATCTGACGTGACGTTAGTGACCGGCGTCCCTTCCTGCTCGCCGGTCGCGTCGTAGGTGACCACGTATACAGCCGTGGTCGTTCCCGCTTCGGGGCCCTCCGTCTCAACGCGGGCGATCGCGACCGCGAGCCTGTCTGCCGCCGAATCGATCCGCCATGGCATCAGGAACCTGCGCTGAGGATCGACGAGTGTCCGCATCCACATCTGCTCGCCCGTGTCGGAGTCATACGAAACGATGCGGCCCTCCCTGACCCCGTTCGGGAGGGGCGCATCGCCGATGACGAACACGCGCGTGCCGTCATCCGAGATGGCGCTGTGGTTAGCCCAGCCCGGGAAGGTCGCGTGCCACAGGGTTGCTCCGGTCGCAGCGTCATACGCACGAGTGAATCCGACGCCCTCGCCCCCATTCAGGGCGTAACCGGTAACGAAGACGGCGTCGGTTCCGGCGACCACGGAGACGGCGTTGAGCTCGGTCGCTCCCTCGGAAGGCTCCACCGTGTGCTCCCAAAGGCGGGTGCCGTCGGTTGCCTTGTAGGCCAGCGTGGCGACGGCCCACTGTCCTCCCTCCCTCTCGGACGCGCCCGCCGTGAACACGCGCTTGCCATCCATCGTCGTCGCCAGCGCGTTTCCCGCCAGGCTGCCCGTTGTTGTAACGCGCTCGCCGACGAAGTCCCATCCTTCGGCGGGCCCGTCGTAGGGGGCCGAGACCCAGGCCTCACACCGCTCGATGTCTGGGTGGCATGGTCCGGCAGCTGACGGGATCGGGGACGACTCGGCCGGCGCACTCTTGGCCGGCTGTGGCAACGAGGGACAGAGGCGGATGGGGATACCTCGGGTGGAAGCAAGGGCTTGCTCGGCCTCGGCGCACGCCGAGGCGGTTTCGGTTGTGGCCATGCCGGTCTTGGAACTGGATGCGGCCCCGGCAGTCCCGATGGGGACGGCAAGCACGAGCATCCAGCTAGCGGCGACTGCGGCGATGCGGGCGCGGGCAGATGTCACGGTGTCCTCCTCCTCTTGCTCGATTAGGGCGAGGATGCGGAATCCCTGGAAGGGTTCGCTCCCGGTTCTCTCTTCTCCTCCGACAGGCCGCGTCCGCCTGCGGCCAGGCCGAAGCCACGGCCGGCGGCAAGAGCGGCGAGCTCGGCGGTGGTTCGGACCCCCCACCTGCGGCGCAGCCTGGCCAGGCGGCGCTCCGCAGTTCGTGGAGAGATCGTGAGCCTGGTCGCTAACGCGGTCGTCCCCATCCCCGTCGCCACGAGACCCAGGAGCTCCTCTTCCTCCTTGTCGAAACCGGGCTCGGTCCGTCCCCCGGCAAGCACGTCCGACGCCTCATCTGGACCCAGGGTGACCAGCCAGACGGGGCTGGCACGATCTCGCCACTGCTCGGGGGGTTCCTCATCGACCAGGATCCAGGCGATGCGGTGCGGGGCGGGCGACCTCTTCATCGCATTAGAGGGGCTCATAGTCGGCCCCGTCTTCTGGAGCGTCGGGCGGCTCCACCGGAGCCTCGCTCAGGGGCTCCCGGCTCGGACCGGCTCCATCCGTCGGGCCCGCTTCACCGTGAGGGGGCGTGCTTGCGGTGCCGCGGTCCCGCTCAGAGCCAGGGCTTGGGTTCATGCAACCAAGATGCCCGGGGGGGTTCCGGTTGTCGTCCGTAAGGATTACTGAATGTTTTCGTTAGCCGGTTCGGGCGAATTGCGTGCTAGGTCCCTGCGGGAATCCACCCCGAGCTTCCGCATGATGCGGCTGACATGGCTGTCGACGGTCCTCGGAGAGAGGAACAGGCTGGCCGCAACCTCTCTGCTGGTCCTACCCGTGGAGATCAGCTGAAGGACCTCCTGCTCTCGAGGGGAGAGCTCCTCCCCATACCCCTTCCTTCCACGGCGGTGACCGAAGCCCACACCGGCTCGCCGGAGCTCACCCTTGACTCGGGCGATATCGGGATTGCAGCCCAACGCCTCGAACACGGCAAGTGCCTCGGCGAGCCGGGCCGCACCTGCAGGATCCCCCGAGGCCGAGCCGGCGCGGCCCCATGCCTCGCGAGCCGCTGCCGCCTCGTACGGCCTGGGAAGCTCCTCGAGGTCGACCACGGCCTGGGCGAACAGCGTGGACGCGAGGTCGAGATCCCCTCCGGCCTCCGCGATCAGCCCTCGTGCGAAGGGGAGCATCGCTTGTGCCGAGGGCGCATCAACGTCTGCCAGGCCCGCGGACAGCTCGGTCTCCAACGCCCTGGCATCCCCGAGGTCCTGAGCGAGCAACGCCCGAACCGCTGGCACCACGATCTCGCCGGCGACCGACCAGATCCCTTTCGAGCGGACCGAGTCGAGGAATCGGTTCGCGATCGGCCACGCGGCCGCCGGATCCCGTCTGGCCAGCCGGACGTGGCACAACCTTCCGGCTGCGAAGGCCTCGGCCAGGGAGTCGCCCGTGGAACGGGCCCTCTCGGACACCGAAAGAAGCCGTTCCTCTCCCAGGTCCAGCTCACCCTGCGCGAGGTCGAGCGCCCCGAGAACGAGCTCAGCTTCGACATCGACGGAGAGATCGCCCCACGTTTCTATAGATCTCTCGGCTCGCGCTCGGATCGTTTCCCATCGCCCCGCGATGAAGTCGAGAACCAGGGTGGTGGCGTCCACCATAAATCCTCGCTCGCGATGTGCGCCCACCTCGCGGGCGAGCGCGCTTCCCTCTCGAAGGAGCTCAGCGGCTCTCTCTTGATGGCCCAGGTAGGCGGCAACATAGGAAAGGTTCGCGTATCCGCGCACGAGCTGCCGGCGCTCCTCGATCGACTCCCCCGAACGCGGGATGTCGCCAAATGCTGCCCATGCGTCGGCCCGGCCGATCTCCAAGAGCACCGCCGCACGATCGACAGCGACGGCCACCTTCGCGACCGCGTCGTCGCTGCGCCCGACGGTCGCAGATGCCCGATCGAGCCAGACAAGGTGCTCATCGACGTGCAGGCCGCGGAACAACGGAGAGGCAAGCGTCGACATCGCGCGGGCGGCCAGTCCCGGCTCGTGCTCGAGCTCCGCGATCGCGACGCTGACCTCTGACATGCATTCTTCGAGATTCCCGGACCAGTGCAGGAGCCACGCTACACGCAGCCGAAGCTCGCCTCGACGCTCGGGTGAGAGCCCGGGTTCTTGTAGGAGCGGACGAAGCAGCGGAAGTGCCTCGTGATGTGCGAGACCTTGCTTCGCGGCCTTTCCGAGCTTCAGCGCGATTCGGGCCCGGTCGTCGAGGTCGAGCCCGGGAGTGCCGAGCGCTTGGGCCAAGAGCCGCGCCGCGGTTACATCGTCGCCCGCCTCGCTCGCTTGGTCGGCCCCAACCTCGGCGAAGCGGACCCAGTCTCGGGACTCCCCCGCCTGCTTGAAGTGGTGAGCGATCTCCGCCGCGGAAACGCTCTTGTTTTCCTGGAGGGAATGGGCGGCCCGGAGATGCAAAGAAGTCCGGAGAGGAGCGGGAACGATGTCCTCGACCGCCTCTCGAGCCAAGGGGTGCCGGAACGTATAGCGTCCGGGCGCTTCCTCCAGCAAGAGTCGAGCGGCGATTGCCTCGGACAGGGCCTCCGATGCCTGGTTCTCATCGAGGCCCGAGATCCCCTCCAGCACTGCCCTGCCCTGGGCCGTGCGAAACACGGAGGCCGACTCGACCAGTGACCGAGCGGGCGGGGAGAGGGTCTCCAGCCGCGCCAGGATGAAGTCGCGAACGCGCGACGGGACGCTGATCTCGTCGAGCGAGCGTCGGACCCACTGGCCCTCTCGGCGCACGAGGTCGCGCCGCGCACGCATCAGCATGACCAGCTCCTCCACGGCGAAAGGAAGCCCCGCCGTGCGTTCGTGGAGATAAGAGGCGAAGGTTTCGGACACGTCGGCCGACTCCAGGATGGCTCCGACCAGATGTCCGACCTCTTCCGGCAGCAGCGGCTCCAGATGGAGTCGAACCTCGCTCATCCCACGAGGCAAGCCTGGGCCGAGGCGGAATGACGACGTCTGAAGCTCTTCCGGTCGCAGAGATACCACCAGGAAGAGCACGGGTGGCATTCGCTGAAGGAGGAACTGAACGAACTCGAGGGTGGCCGGGTCAGCCCAGTGGAGGTCCTCGAGCACCAGGGTGAGCCGCCCGGCGGCCCGGAACACCTCGGCCAGGCCCCGGAACAACCGGTGTCGTTCGGCTCCAGGGTCACCGAGCGGCTCCGGGAGTCCGGGAAGTCTTGCGGCGATCTCAGGTAGGTGCGGAGCCACCGCCCCTGCCACGGGGTCCAGGTCCTCGACGCGGATCTGGTCTCCGAGCTGACGAGCAGCCTCGAGTACAGCTCCGAGAGGAAAGGGATCGACCAGGGGGAGGCTCCTGGCCAGGACAACGGTGCGCTGATGCCCAACCTCCCTGAGGATTAGCTCTTCGATGAGCCTCGTCTTCCCAACACCGGCCTCGCCCTCGACGATGGCAACGGCGGGCGCGTGGCCCGCAGCCGCCATCAAGAGGTCGAGCTCTGTCTGACGCCCGACCAGGACGGGCGAGAGCACGTGTTCGCGGAGAGACTCGCCAGGGCCATCACTGATCGTGCTGTGGGAAGTCACGTTGGAGCAAGAATCCTAGCGCTTGGCTCAGCCGAGCCGAGAGCCCGCGGCGAGATCCGATTCGCGCACACCACGAGGAAAGCCGAACTCGACGAACTCCTCGGTAACGCGTAGCTCCTCGACGTCAGTGGCACCGCGCTCACGCAGCCAGCCGACGACTCGCTCGACGAGCCACTCGGGCGCGCTCGCACCCGAGGTCACACCGACGACCTCGGCGCCGTCGACCCACGAGGCTTCGATCTCTCCCTCGTCGTCGACCAGGTGCGCGGGTGTCCCCTGCGCGTGCGCCACCTCGACGAGTCTCTTCGAGTTCGACGAGTTGTCCGATCCGATGACCAGCAGGACGTCCACCTTCGGGATCATCGCCTTCACGGCGTCCTGACGGTTCTGCGTCGCGTAACAGATGTCGTCTCGCGGGGGGCCCTGTATGGCCGGGAAGCGCTCGCGCAATGCCTCGATGACCTCGTTCGTCTCGTCGACCGAGAGGGTCGTCTGAGACAGGTACGCGACATTGGCGGGATCGGGCACTTCCACCGTGCGGGCCTC
>JBOGVX010000180.1:0-2641 GCA_050693165.1 Actinomycetota bacterium
GCCTTGGCGCTCTCGCCTCCGATCCAGCCGATCTCCTGGAGCTCATGGATTCCGCTGGCGAGTAGCCCTGCCGCAACGACGAGGATCAGCGCGCCCGTGACCTTGAAGAAGGTGCGGAGGTTCAGCCGAACGCCGCTGCGGTAGATCAGGAAGCCGAGGACGGTCGCAACGGCGAGACCCAGTGCTGCGCCGACGTAGGCGAGCCCCACCGAGCCGGTCGCCTCCTCCCTGATCGCACCGAACAGGAAGAGCACGGTCTCGAGACCCTCGCGAACGACAACGAAGAAAGCCAGCGCGGCCAGCGCCCATGTCGATTGCGTCCCGAGAGCCAGGTCCACACGATCTTGCAGCGCTCCGCGGATGTATCGCGCCTGGCGCCGCATCCAGAAGATCATCCAGGTAAGTACGCCGACGGCGAGGAGGCTGCCGATCCCCTCGATCGCCTCAGCGGCGACCTCGGAGGTCTCGGACAACGCGCCGACGGAGATGCGAAGCACGAACCCTGCCACGATGCTGACGAGGATCGCCGTCCCCGCACCGAGCCATACGGTGCGGTGGCCGTCTTTGCGTCCGATCGTGTTCAGGTAGGCGAGGATGATGCTGACGACGAGGGCAGCCTCGATGCCCTCGCGCAGCGTGATCAGAAATGTGGCTCCCATCGGGCTCCTTTCGGACTAGATTCGGTTAGGGCGACCTAACTCTCTTGGTCAGGGCGCCCGAATACTATGAGGCCGGTCGAGTTTGCGTCAAGCACTCCGGGTCAGGCGACCCAGAGGTTGTCCGCGAGGTGGGCGCCGAGGCCGACCTTCTCTCCGGCGACCTCGAGGGTCATGGTGCCGTCGGGCGCCATGGCCAGCACCCGGATCGATGCTCCGGGCATGAGGCCGCCGTCCTCGAAGAACCGCATGACGTCGAGGTCGAGCTCGAGATCCTCGGTGAGACGCTCGAGCCGAACCTCCTCGCCGGGAGAAACCTCGTGAAGTGGTCTCAGGTTTCGCTGGTCGACTGCATTCGAGGAGCCGGGGATGGGGTTGCCGTGAACGCAGGTCCCGGGGTCGTTGAGTATCTCGACCATGCGCTCCTCGACGCGGTCGGAGACTATGCGGCCCCAGTCGCTGGCCTCCTCGTGTGCCAGGTGCCAGGGCAGACCGAGCACTTCCACCAGGAAACGCTCGGCGAGCCGGTGGCGGCGGACGAGTGACTCCGCCGCAGTTCTTCCTTCGGGGGTGAAGATCAGACGCCGGCCCTCGCCGGTCTCGACGAGGCCGCGACGCGAGAGGCGCTTGACCGCCTCGGAGACGGAAGCCGGAGTGACGTCGAGCCACTCGGCGATCCTCGCCTGTTGGGTCGGGATCCCTTCCTCTGCCATCTCGTAGATGGCCTCGAGATACTCGTGTGCGGAGAAGGGTGATGCCACGGCCTGAGTCTACAATCGGCTACATCACGAAGGTCAAGCGCATCTTCCTGCTCGACGGGCACAGCCTGTCGTACCGAGCTTTCTTCGCGCTCCCCGTCGACCTCGCAACCACATCGGGACAGGTGACGAACGCCGTCTACGGATTCACCTCGATGCTCATAAAGCTGTTGACCGAGGAGAAGCCGGACCGCATCGTCGTCGCGTTCGACAAGGGCCGTCCGACGGTCCGGCTCGCTCAGTACGCCGAGTACAAGGCCGGGCGGACCGAGGCGCCGGACGAGTTCCGCCAGCAGCTCCCCCTGATCAAGGAGGTCCTCGACACGTTGGGGATTCCCACGATCGCGATCGAGGGCCACGAGGCCGACGACGCCATCGGGACGCTCGCCCTGCGGGCCGTCGAGCAGGGGATGGAGGTCGTGATCGTCACCGCCGACCGCGATTTCTTCCAGCTGGTGCGCCCGGGCATCCGAGTGATGTTCAACCGGAAGGGGATCTCGGACATCGTCGACTACGACGAGAGGGCGGTCGAGGAGCGCTTCGGCCTTCCGCCCGAGAAGTACCTCGACTACGTCGCGCTCAAGGGCGATCCCTCGGACAACATCCCCGGAGTCCCGGGGGTGGGGGAGAAGACGGCGAGCAAGCTGATCCAGGACCACGGCAGCGTCGAGGCGGTCCTGGACAACGCCGACTCGCTGAAGCCGAAGCTCTCGGAGTCGATCAAGGCCGCGGGGAAGCAGCTGCTGTCCAACAAGGAGCTCGCTCGCCTGCAGACGGACCTCGACCTCGAGATAGACCCGGACGGTTGTGTCGTGGGGGAGCGCGACCACGACGCGGTGCGCCGGCTCTTCAACTCGCTCGAGTTCCGGACCCTGCTGGAGCGTCTCGAGGAGGCCGGGGTGGCGGGTCCCCGCGCCGAGGCCGACGAGCTCGAGCTGAAGCAGGTGACCTCGAGGCAGGCGGCGGGACTGACGAAGGGCGACGAGCCGCGCGGGATAGCGCTGGAGATGAACGACAGCGGGGCGGTGGGTATAGCGGTGTCCACCGGCGAGGGTGCGGCGTCCTACCTGGCGGTCGACGGCACGGTGCCGCCCGTGATCCGCGACTGGCTCGCCGACCCGACCAAGCCCAAGTGGGTGCACGACGCCAAGGAGCTCCAGACCGCCGCGAGGCGGCTCGGCATCGAGATCAAGGGCGTCGTGTTCGACACGCTCCTCGCGGGTTATC
>JBOGVX010000181.1:0-22549 GCA_050693165.1 Actinomycetota bacterium
GCCTTAGCCCTGGCTGACGAGCTGTTGGTGTCCCGGGGAGGCTTGGAAGGTCTGGCGATGTCCCACCCCGAGGAGATTGCTGAAGTCCCCGGTGTGGGCGAGGCCAAAGCGGCGGTCCTGTCTGCAGCCTTCGAGCTTGCTCGAAGGGCCACGGAAGGAGACCGAGCGAGCCGGCTGGTTCTTAGGCGGCCGGAGGATCTCGCGCGGGTGGTGGAACTCGAATTGGGCAACGCGCGCAGGGAGATAGTGCTTGCGATCATCTTGGATGCGTCTCATCGGTTGCGGCGTCTGGTTCGCATCTCCGAAGGTTCGGTCGACCAGGCAATGTTGCCCGCTCGCGAGGTTCTAAATGCGGTGCTCCGCAATGATGGTGTCGCGTTCGCGTTGGCTCACAACCACCCGTCAGGAGATCTCGCCCCTAGTCAGCTCGATATCCAGGCCACCGATCGACTTCAAAAGGCTTCAGTCGCCGTGGGGTTGAGATTCTTGGACCACCTCATCGTTGAAGGCGAACGGTGGGTCAGTCTCAGAGCCTCGGGCGTTCTAGGAGAGCTTCTCTGACGCGGAGGTATCGCCACTACCCTCCGCGGATGCCTCGCGCGGACCGAGGTCAGATGCGATCTCCGCAAACTGATCGAGGGCAGCCTGGAGGTCTTCCACTATCTCTGCCGCGATGATGCCGGGCGGCGGGAGGTTCTCGATGTCCTCCAGACTCTCATCGCGCAGCCAGAAGATGTCGAGGCTGGCCTTGTCTCGCTTCATGAGATCCTCGTAACTGAAGCTTCTGAAGCGCTCGCTTTCCTGTCGCTGGTGCCGGTTCTCCGCGTTGTAGCACTTCACGAAGTCGTCCAGGTCCGTTCTGGACAGGGGGCTGGTGCGAAGGGTGAAGTGCATATTGGTGCGAAGGTCGTAGATCCAAAGGGTATCTGTGGCCGCTCTGTCGCTCCCGGCTCGGCGGTCGAAGAAGAGGACATTCGCCTTGACGCCCTGGGCATAGAAGACACCCGTTGGGAGTCGGAGCAGGGTATGCACGTCACATTCGTCGAGAAGCTTGCGTCGGATGGTTTCCCCTGCTCCGCCTTCGAACAGAACGTTGTCGGGAACGACGATCGCGGCGCGGCCGTTAATCGTGAGCAGGGTCTTGACGTGCTGGAGGAAGTTGAGCTGCTTGTTGGACGTAGAGGCCCAGAAGTCGTCGCGGACCACGACCAGGTTCTCACGCTCCTGCTCGCCCGCCTCGTTAACGACGGTGACGCTCGACTTCTTCCCGAAGGGAGGATTGGTCAGAACCATCTCGAAACGGTCTCCGGGGTCGGCCGCAAGGCTGTCGCCGACAGTGATCGGGCTTTCGTCCCCGCCGACGCCGTGGAGGTACAGGTTCATCACGCAGAGACGGGCGGTGTTGTCGACGATCTCCCACCCCCGCAGAGAGTCGAACTTCAACTCTCTCTTCTGTTGGCGGTCCAGGGAGTGATGGGTGGTGATGAAGTCGTGTGCCGCGAGCAGGAACCCTCCCGTTCCGCATGCCGGGTCGCAGATGCTCATGCTGGGCTCAGGTCGCATGACGTCTACGATGGCCTGGATCAACGGGCGCGGCGTGAAGTACTGGCCGGCCCCAGTCTTGGTGTCCTCTGCGTTCTTCTGGAGGAGGCCCTCGTACGCGTCACCTTTAACGTCTGTGTCGAGGGTGGTCCACTCCTCACGGTCGATGAGATCCGCCACCAGCCGCCGGAGCTTTGCTGGGTCCTGGACCTTGTTCTGAGCCTTGCGGAAGATTACCCCGAGCATTCCTTTGGATCTTCCGAGTTCCTCTAGGACGTGGCGGTACTGAACCTCCAGGGCGTCGCCATCCTTCGCGAGCAGGGAAGGCCAGTCGTAGCCCAGAGGGATGATCGGTTCCTTATTGAAGGGTGGTCTGGTCTGCTCGTCGGCCATCTTGAGAAAAAGGAGATAGGTGAGCTGCTCGACGTAATCGCCGTACGACAGTCCGTCGTCTCGAAGTACGTTGCAGTAGTTCCAGAGTTTCTGAACGATCTGTTGCGAGGGGTTCGTCATTTCGGCTCCGGGGGCCGAGCCTAGCCGACCCCCATCGCCGCTGCGGGAGGCCTTGCTACTTCTTGCCCTTGCCGCGGTGCTTCTGCGACAAGGCACTGCCTGCCACGGACTTCGAACCGCTGCTCGAGCGCCGGCTGCGCAGGATCGCGCTGGCCTTACGAGCCACCCTGGGGCTCGTCGTCTTGCGATGTGCCATCTCGTCACCTCCTTTCCCCGGACCAGGGTACCAGTGACCGTATTGCAACGCAATACATTTTGTGCTACAGTCCGCCCGGACAGCTGCCGATGGGGAAGGTGGGCCGTTGAGGATCGACGAGCTCGTCTGGGATGAGTGGAATGAGGACCACATCGGTCGCCGGGGTATCCGGCAGGAGGAGGTCGAGGAGGCCGTGTTCGACCGCGCGTCCCTCTTCCTACGCACCCATCGCGAAGGCGTCCTCAGGTATCTGGTGACCGGTTTGACCGAGGCCGGCCGGTACCTGTTCCTGGTTCTCGAGCCCCTGAGCGGGAACCGGGCGTACGTTGTGACCGCTCGGGACATGACCGACGGTGAGAAGGGACGTTTCAAGAGGAGGGGAAGGTGACATGGGAGAGCACATTCCGAAGTTCAAGAATCGCGAGGAGGAGGCGGCGTTCTGGCAGAAGACGGGACTCGATCAACTGTCTCCGGACCAGTACGAGGAGGTCGAGGTCGAGCGTTCGGAGCGCCCTCTTTCTGCCACCTTCGCGGTTCGTTTCGATCCCAAGACCGTTGACCTTTTGCGGCGGGTTGCTCACAGCCTGCAGGTTGGACCGACTCAGCTCGTTCGCGCCTGGGTTCTGGAACGCCTCAAGATAGAGAGGTCGGTGGGTGTGCTCTCCGCGAGGTCGAGCGACTTCCCATCCGATTTCGAGCTGCACCTCAGACGTACGATCGTAGACAAGCTGTTCGAGAACATCCCCGCCGCTGCGGAGCATGCATTGCAGGAGGTTCTGGATCGAGCAGATCAGGACTTGGCATTGCTTCGAGAATCCGCAGATGAATAGGAGTCACGTTGGCGGACGCGTCCAGCAGTGGCGAGCCACCCTCAGTTTACGCTGAGCAACTCAAGAACTGGCGTGGAATCCAATTGGCCAAGGAGCTCGCCGAGTTCCTGAGCGACAAATCCGACGTGGTTGAGAGTCTGAACGAGCACCTCCCGGGTGTGTCGGCGCGGCTTAAGCACATCTCCGATCTATTGGTTGAGTTATCTCGAATTCCGCCCCACACCGTGCCGCTTCCATTCATTCAGCCACTGGAGACCTCTCTGGACTCTCTCCTCGCGAACCTTAGAGCCTCGGAAGCCGACCAAGCAACGAACGCTGGCAATGTTCAGACCTACTCAGATCAGCTTCTCGGTCAATTGATTCCCCTTCAGGCAGTGTTGGCAGATCGAGATGCAGCGGAGACCATCGAGAGGGTTCGGTCGGATGCTCAGTCGGTGATTCACGGCGTGAGGACCTCAGCGGGGCGCACGAACGCGAAGCTTGAGGAGATCGCCGCCGAGTTGCGCAGCAGTCATGACACGGTGGCTGACGAGCTTCGAACCCAGTGGGATCAGTTCCGTCAGTCTCTTGCGTCGGAGACGGCTGATATGCGAGCCCGAGCAGAGGGGTCGGTTAGCGAATCGAAGACCAATGCGGAAGCGCAGCTCACAGCCATGAGGAATGAGGTTACGCAGATCAAAGAGCGAGCGGACGAGGCATATCGGACTGCTAAGGAGGCTTTCGAAGACGACCGCGCAGCAGCTAATACAGCCCGCCATGAGCTTGATCAGCAACACCATGAATCGCTCCGAACATGGTTGCAGGGGGTAGAAGAAGCACGCGAACAGATCTCGGAGGAAGTCGAGGGACTTAAAGACCAGCTTCAGGACGCAGTGGTATGGGCGCAGGAAGTAAAGGGCGACATCCAGATCGCCGTCTTGGCGGCCGGATTTCGCCAAACCGAAAGGCGTTATCGGAATCGCTCTCGGTGGGCCCTGATATTTGCCGCCCTCTTCGGGATCACGACGGTCGTGTTCTCATGGGCCCTCTTCTCGCAACTGTGGGACGTACCAGGCTCCGCAAGTAACGCGGAGATAGCCAGGCACGTGGGTCTTAGGATTGCTGCGATATCTCTACCCCTCTTCTTCGCCTTCTTCGTGGCCCGCATCTACCGTACGTATAGTCATCTTGAGGCTGTGAACGGAGAACGTGCACAAGCCGCAACGGCGTTCGAAGGATTCGCCCAGCGAGCTTCGAATGATCAGTCACGAGATGCAATGCTCGTCGTACTCGCTCAACTCGTGTTCGCAGGACGAGATACGGGTCACCACGCCGACGAGCGGATCGGATCTCCAGTCAACCTCGACGAACTCGTAAGAATGCTAAAGGGAGGCTGACCCTCCTCACATCACAGGAGCGTGCCCGAGAACGCTTGAGCGAGGATGGCCTGACGCTGGGCGTCTGCGCGATGCAGGCTCGCTTGGACAAGAGAGCCTGCTACTTCGGCTCCGCTCAGTACTCGCTCTACGTCAGCCACGACCGCCATCTGCAGACTCTTGGAAGGCCTAGGTACCGACAGGCTCCGAATGTCATCCAAACCTAAGCCTGGCTTCGTGGCGCCACGCCGCAGCGATCCTAGTTGGGCCTGTCCTAGGGGGCTTGCGATGTACCAGGCCAGAAACCTCCCATCCAGGCCTTCAGCAGGCCGTGCAAGCGCGATGTGTTGATTCACGTACGCCTCCGGGAAGTTGCCATATGGAGCAAGCGCGACCATCCCAAGGTCAGCTGTTATAGAGATGAGGAGGTCTCCGGGCCGTACCCGCGTTCTAGCCCCTTCGGCTGCCCGAGGCGGTCTTACGTGCCTGATTGTCTCTAGATCGAGTGTGATGCTGCCTCGGTTCAGGTTGCCTATTCGGATGAAGAGAGGACCATCGGACGAGTAGTAGCGGGCCCATCCGCGGGAGCCGCTTGTGACGTACGCGAAGAGGTCCGTTCCAGTTACGCGAGGAGCATTCTGAACGAGCTCCCGCGAGTAGATATCGCGGAGAGCAGCTGCCTGGTAAGGGGAGAGTCTTCTCGCCACATGAGCAAGCGACCCGGCAGCAGCTTCGACTCGTGTGAGCAGGCTTTCTAAGCGATTCACCAGTTGCTCTTGGGTCGCCCGAGGCGGTAATAGCAAGGGGATAGTGGCAAGCTTCCTTCTTGAGATCCGCCTTCGAGTTGTTCCGCTCTGGTAGACAGCCACCTGTGCTCGAAACTGCGGCGAGTTGATGGTCCACATCAGCCATCGGCGATTCACGGACTTCTCAGGCGGCCGAGCGATGCATACATCAACCGCGGTTACACAAGGTTTGGCATCTCCAGGAAACAGGCACGCCCGTCCGAGCGGATCAGGCATCCGGGCTATCAGGATGTCGCCACGTCGCAAGAAGGTGCAGTTCAACTCTTTCGCCTTGCTGCTGGCTAGAAACCTGTGTGATCGGTTTCTAAACTCCCCATCCCCGACGTCAGCCAGTTGGATTAACCGTACGTCGCCAGCAGGGTCCTGGTCCTTCGTCTCTATCCAATCACCATCTGTGAAAATGCCTCCCTCGGTCAGATCGGTCAAGGTAGTGGGAGACCACTCCGCCTTTGTCGTCATGTGGGCAAGGCCTCGTTGAGCTCGTCGACGATTTCCTGCAGTGCTGATCCGAATACCTGGACTGCTTTTCCGACCCCACCGTGCTGGACGAAGGGCGCATAGGCGAAGTCGTTCATCTCCATTCCGAGGCTCGTTGCGATGTGGTCGCGGATCATCTCGAGCCAGCGCCTCTGCTCGTCAGAGAAGCTTCGGCCGCTGTTCTCCTGCTGCGCCATCCAATTGGCGAACCGCTCCTGCACCTTGTCCGGGTAGGGAACGAGCTCGTGCTCCTGATGGAGGGCGAAGCGGACGAGCGAGACCAGGTCTGCAAGGACTCGTTCTCCCGAACCGTGGACCTTGGACCTCTCCAAACGCTCGTACGCTCTCCACAGGACTTCCGGCGTCCATTGACGCGGCGGTCGCTGGATGGTCTCGGCCAAGTCTTTGACCTGCTCGAGGGTCAACCTCTCCTGATATGGCCGGCTGTAGAGGATCTCCAGCGCCGCGATCTCGTCCCGATGCTCCTCGATGAATCGCTCGAAGGAGGTGACCAGGCTCCTAGCTGCCTCGGTTGCTTCATCCGAGAACCCCGCTCGGAGGACGCGATCCTGACTCGTGGTGTCGATGGTCTGCTCATAGGACTCCTTGATCTCGATGATCTTGGCGCGCAGGTTAGGGTTCGAGGCTAACGTCGCGGCGGCGTCGTCGAGGAGGTCGGTAGCAGCTCGCGTGATTGCCTCCTGCGGGGGCGACTCCTCTCCGGTCGCGGCTTGGGCAGCCGCAAGCTGCTCGTCCGGATCCAGGGCTTGGACCAGCGCCGAGGTCACCTGGGTGAGGGGTACACCTCCAGAGATTTCCTCTATCGCTTTCCGGTCCACGTCCGTCAGCCGTTTGTCGAGCCGGGCAAGTCTGCTGGCGAGCGAGGAGATGACATCCTCTTCGCGATTGCCAAAGGCGACTTGGTCGAGCAGCTTGGCGAAAGGCACCGTGGGCTTGCGCTCCAACGGACGGGTATCCGATAGGTCCTCCTGAGCTATCCCGACGGCATCGACGATGACGAACCTATCCTTGGCTTGAGCATCCGGAGAGACCGCCCGCAGGTCGGTCTCGTCGATGACCCTCACCCCGCGACCCTTCATCTGCTCGAAGTACACACGACTCTTGACGCTACGCATGAAGAAGACGATCTCGAGCGGCTTCACATCCGTACCGGTGGCAATCATGTCTACTGTCACAGCGATCCGAGGGTTGTAGCTGTTTCGGAACGAAGCCAGGAGGTCCTCCGGCTTGGCTCCGGTTGTCTTGTAGGTGATCTTCTGGCAGAACTCGTTGCCTTTGCCGAACTCCTCGCGAATGACCTCGACGATGTCCTCGGCGTGGCTGTCGTCCTTGGCGAAGATCAGGGTCTTGGGGACCTCGGTTCGCCCGGGGAAGATCTCGGTGAACAGGTGGTCCCTGAATGCCCGGATCACCGTCCGGATCTGGTCCTTCGCGACGACAGCGCGATCGAGTTGTCCGGCCTCGTAGGTGAGGGGATCGTCGAGCTGCTCCCAGCGCACCGCACGCGTCTGTCGGTCCCTGCGGTCGACCCAATAGCCAGCGTCTACGGTGGAGCCCATATCCGTGATTTGAGTCTTTATCTCGAAGACGTCGAAGTCGACGTTTACCCCCTCTGCGACCGCCCTTTCATGGTCGTACTCCATAACGAGGTTTCGATTGAAGAATCCGAGAGTCTGAACCGACGGGGTTGCGGTAAGGCCGATAATGAACCCGTCGAAATACTCGAGAACTTGCCGCCACAGGTTGTAGATCGAACGGTGACACTCGTCGGTGACGATGACGTCGAACGCCTCGATTGGCAAGGCTGGGTTGTACTCCACCGGAACGGGTTGCGAAACGAGCGGAGCATCGAAGGCCGATCGTTCCTCGAGCTCTTCGGGTAGCTCCTCATCGCCGCGAAGCATCGAATAGATCCGCTGAATCGTCGAGATGACAACCTTGGCTGTGGGATCCAGGACGTTTCGCTGAAGGTGTTGGAGGACATACAGCTCCGTGAACTTGCGACCATCATCTGGCGTAACGAACTGCTCGAACTCGCCCCTTGCCTGGCGACCGAGATTGGCGCGGTCGACGAGGAATAGAACCCTTTGCGCTCGCGCAAATTTCACCAGCCGGTAGACGAAGTTGCAGGCCGTGAAGGTCTTCCCGCTTCCTGTCGCCATCTGGATTAATGCCCTGGAGCGCCCGTCGGCCAGCGAGGACTCGAGGTTGCGGATCGCGGTGACTTGGGGTGGCCACAGCCCGCTGGCATCGAGTGGAGGGAACGCTCGCATCCGGGCTCGCAGCGTGGCCGCCGCTTCGTAACCAGCCGGTGGCTCTGCAACCATCGACAGAGTCCTGGTGCTGGATGAGTACCCTGCCTCGCCAAGCCAATCGCGAAGCGTTTCAGGGCGATGGAATGCAAAGACCCGACGTGACCGAGGCTCCGGATCGAGGAGATTGGTGAAGTGCGTCTCCACGCCCGTGGACTCGTAGAGGAAGGGGAGCGGGCGACGGTAAGCGGGCAAGCCCGCTGGTAAGCCTTCCCCGTATCGCTTCGACTGGCTCTCCACCCCGGAAAGCGTGAAGCCTTCCGGCTTTGCCTCGACTGCCCCTGCGGCAGCTCCACCGACGTAGAGCCCATAGTCAACGGGGCCTGTCTGCGTGGGAAACTCTCGGACGGCCACTCCCAGACCTGCCGAAAGATTGGTCGCCGGCCGGTCCTGGATAATCCAGCCCGCTGCTTCCAGCTTATCGTCGATCTTCTCCCGAGCTGCTTGTTCAGGTTTCTGGGTCACGGGACGAGTCTAGGTCGTCTCTATCGAGTGCAGCTTCAGGCGACGGGCAGGGGGCTTCAAGGCTGGGCTGCGAATAGCAGAAGGACCCGCCCTTTTGGGACGGGTCCTTCCGTGTTCTGGCGTGGTTCTTAAACCACGGGGCGAACGTTAGAGGCCTGAGGACCCTTGGGGCCCTGAGTTACGTCGAACTCGACCTTCTGGTTCTCCTCGAGGTTCTTGTACCCCTCACCTGCGATAGCGCTGAAGTGAACGAACACATCAGGGCCGTCCTCGCGGGTGATGAAGCCAAACCCCTTGTCGGGGTTGAACCACTTAACGGTGCCAGTTGTCACGAGCATTCCCTCCTTCCGTGGCCTCCCCGGACCTGATTGCTGTCCGTTTGGGCCTGAGGGAACTGCTCGAAGCTTTGGGACTACGAAACCGAACCCTCGATACGCAAGTATACGAGGCTGAGAGGTGCCCCACCACCCGCCGATATCCTCGATACGTGAGCGGCGGCAAGCGATACGAGCTCGGCGGCAGACCGATCCTGGCGGCGGTCCTCGGCGCCGGCTGCATCGCGTTCAGCGCCATCCTCGTCAGGCTCGCGCAGGTCTCCCCGGACACCGCGGCGGTCTTCCGATGCCTCTACGCGCTCCCGGCACTTGGATTGCTCGCGTCCTGGGAGCGCCGGAGGTTCGGACCGAGGAGGCTGCGTGAGCGCCATCTCGCGCTGGCAGCCGGCGTCTTCTTCGCCATCGACCTGATCTTCTGGCACCGCTCGATCGAGGCCGTCGGGGCCGGCCTCGCCACTGTTCTCGGCAACCTGCAGGTCGTGCTGGTCGGGTTCGTTGCCTGGTGGGTCCTCGGCGAGCGTCCCGGGCGCCGCCTGTTCCTCGCGGTTCCGATCGTCCTGATGGGGATCGTGCTGATCTCCGGGGTCGTCGAGGACGGCGCTTACGGGAAGGACCCGATCTTCGGCACGGTGTTCGGCGTGCTGACGGCTGCGGCCTACACGGTCTTCGTGCTCCTGCTCCGCAGCGCCAACCGCGATATCCGCCGTCCCGCGGGGCCGCTGTTCGACGCGACCCTGGTAGCCACGGCCGTCTCCATCGTGGGGGGCTGGCTGCTGAACGATCTCGACCCTGTGCCCGGGTGGCCCGCTCAGGGATGGCTGGTGCTGCTGGCACTCACGTCCCAGGTTGCCGGCTGGCTGCTGATCTCGATATCGCTGCCGCGACTGCCCGCTGCGGTGACCTCGGTCGTGATCACGCTCCAACCGGTCGGCTCGGTTCTGCTCGCGATGGCCCTGCTCGCCGAGACGCCTTCCATCCTTCAGCTGAGCGGTGTCGCGCTGGTCCTCGCCGGTGTGGTGACGGTTGCGCTCGGCCGGCGGCGACCGGCGCCGGTTCCCGAACCCGCGGGCTAGGATCGGCAGAACCCGGGGAGGCTCCCCGGCGTCAAAGAGGCGGATGGGCTGGCGCGACGAGGATCCGGGCTTGCCGGTCAAGCTCGGCCCGGTCTCGAACGGCGAGTACGACCCGCAGCCGCTTCCTCCCGTCCTGCGCGAGACCGTACGGCGCGCTCTCGAGGCCTCCGAGCGGAACGCTCGCCGCACGGGGATGAGCCGCCGCGAGTTCCTCCTGTCCGCGTGCGGCGCCGCAACCTCCCTGCTCGTCCTGAATGCCTGTACCCGCGAGGAAGCCGCGCAGCGCGGCCGGACCCCTGGCGGCGGCTACACGGTGACGCCCGAGGCGAGCGTCGACCCCGACGTCGCCCGGGAGGAGATCGGCGGCGAGGAGCTCGTGTTCGACGTCCAGGGCCACCTCCTGGAGTACGAGCTGAACCCCGCGGCAGCGGACAACACGTTCTGGACCAACTTCCCGCAGCAGGATTGCGGCGAGGACGACCCGAGGGTGTGCTTCGGCATCGGACACTTCCTCGACGAGATGTTCCTCAAGAGCGACACGTCGATGGTGGTCCTGTCGGCGCTTCCGATCCAACCCGAGGGGAGTCCGTTGACGCACGAGGTCATGGACGAGACGCGGAAGCTCGCCGAATCCCTCTGCCGCGACGAGCGAGTACTGCTGCACGGCCAGGCCCTCCCGAACGTCGGAACCATAGGCGCGAACCTCGACGCCATGGAGGACGTGGCCGCGAGGTTCGACATCGCCGCGTGGAAGACTTTCACGCACTTCCCGTTCGGTGAGGCCGGCTGGTTCCTCGACGACCACGATCCCTCGCTGGCTCAGGTCGGGGAGCGGTTCATCCAGAAATCCCTGGAGCTCGGTATCGGGACTATCTGCGTGCACAAGGGCTTGTCCGGCGGGAGCCCATACTCCTCTCCTCAGGACATCGGGCCGGCGGCCGCGAGGCACCCGGACATGAGCTTCGTCGCCTACCACTCCGGGTACGAGGTGGACTTCGTGGAGGGGCCTTACACGCGCTCGACCGCGAACCAGGGTGTCAACAGGCTGATCACGTCGATGATGAGGAGCGGGATAGGTCCCAACCAGAACGTCTACGCGGAGCTCGGCTCGACGTGGTGGAACGTGATGAGGTTCCCCGACCAGGCCGCCCACCTACTGGGCAAGCTGCTCCGCTACGTGGGGGAGGACAACGTGCTCTGGGGCACCGACTGCCTGTTCTACGGGTCGCCTCAGGACCAGATCCAGGCTCTGCGCTCCTTCCAGATCTCGGAGGAGTATGCGGAGCGGTACGGCTATCCGAGGCTGACGAGGGAGATCAAGGCCAAGGTCCTGGGGCTCAACGGCGCGCGCCTCTACGGAGTGGACCCCCAGACCGTGCCATGCGAGTTCTCACGGAAGGAGCTCGCAGACCTCAGGACGCGGCTTCCACTGAAGAACGCGGTCTATGGGCCGACAACGGTCGGCGAGGCCGTGGCCTTCAGGGCCCATCACCAGGGCGTCCCGTAGGGGCAGGAGCCCCGATCCGGCGCGTCGAATACATGAGGGATGCTTGCGATCCCACGCGCCCGCGGCCTGGTCGTCGCCGCCCTCGTGTTCGGGGCCGGCCTCGTGGCCGCCCCGGTCGAGGCGCAGCCGGTTCCGGCCGGGTACTCGTATAGCCACGGCTGGTTCGACTCGTTCGACGGCACTCAGCTTCACGCTGGGGTGTTCCTGCCCTCCAACAGGACGCCGGAGGAGAAGCACCCCGTGATCCTGGTCAGCACCCCGTACACCTCGCCCAACGGGGGAAGCGGTGGCCCGAACCTGACCGGACCGATGGTCAGGTTCCCCGAGCTCTTCACACGCCCGTCGTTCAAGGACGGCAGGTACGCCTACGTGCAGGTCGACGTTCGAGGCTTCGGCGGCTCGGAGGGCTGCTTCGAGTACTACATGCCCAACGAGCAGAAGGACGTGAAGGTAGCCGTTCAGTGGGCGGCCGCGCAGCCCTGGTCCACCGGCAAGGTGGGGATGTGGGGCAAGTCCTACGACGCAGCGCAGCAGGTGCTCGCGCTGGGCAGCGATCCCTCGGGCCTCGCAGCCTCCGTGATCCAGTCGCCGGGATTGTCGGCGTACACCGCGCTCTGGATGAACGGCGTGCACTACGCGACGGGCCGGTACGCGACGACCGGCGCCTACACGGCCGACGACCTGCTGGCACCGCAGAACCAGGACACGATCGGCTCGCCGGAATACGCGGCTGCCGCAGCGTCCCCGGTGACGTCGATACCCGGGAACCCGACCTGCCGGGCCGACGCCATCGCGGGGATGAACGCGATCCGCGATCGTGACGATCCCTTCTGGCAGGCCAAGGAGGCTTACTGGCTGGCGGCCGGCTCGGACGTCCCCGTCTTCTGGTCCCACGGCTTCTACGACGCGAACACCAAGCCCGTCCACATGGACATCTGGGAGTCTCTGACCGGTCCCAACCAGGCGTGGTTCGGCCAGTACACGCACCTCCGAGGGCACGAGAACGGGGTCGGGCGCGACGGCTTCCTCGACGAGGCCTTCCGGTTCCTCGACGAGCACATGCGTGGGATCGAGCCCGCGACCGCCGACCCGACGGTCACTGTGCAGGAAGGCAGCCGCGACGGCCTTTGGCGAGCCGAGGAGCAGTGGCCTCCCACCGACGCTCAGACGTGGTCGATGCCCCTACGCGCTGGCTCCTATGTGGACGAGCCCGGTAACACCGCCGGAGGCTCGAGCGCGGGCCAGGGCCTGTGGGCCGTGACGCCGCCGATACCCAACGCGGCGCACCTCGCGGGCGAGTCGGCGCTGACAGTTGCGCTCGCCACCGCCGTGCCGAACGTGAACCTGGTCGCGCACCTCTACGACATCGACGACAGCGGTAGGGCCACCTTCGTGCAGCGCGGAGCGATGGCGCCCGAAGCGATGGGAGCGCAGCAGGTCTCGTTCCGGCTCTACCCCCAGGACTGGTACTTCGAGGCCGGGCATCGCATCGGGATCCTTCTCTCCGGATCCGACGACGACTGGTTCAGCCCGGGCGTGTCTCAAACGACCGTGCAGGTGACGGGGGGCCGGCTGGAGCTCCCGCTGCTGCGCTATATCCGCGACGAGTTCCTCGATGGCGGCGCGTCGGACGGCATGAGCGCTGAGGCGGCATTCAACGTTCCGGCGGCAACCCTTCAATCGGCGACAGTGCAGAGCGAGCCGCCGCCGGCTCAGCAGCCCAGGCCCGAGCCCTAGCGGTACTCGATCTGCGAGAAGCGCATGAGCTTCTCGACCTGGTGGTGCGCCTCGATGTATCGGACCGTGCCGGATCGTCCTCGCATGACCATCGAGTGAGTGATGATCCGGTCTCTCCGGTACTTGACTCCCTGCAACAGACCGCCGTGTGTCACGCCGGTGGCCGCGAAGAAGACATCGTCGCCCGCGACGAGGTCCTCGACCGTGAGGACGCGATCGATGTCATACGCGTTGTCGAGCAGGGACTGCTTCTCCTCGTCGTTTCGCGGGTAGAGCTTGCCCTGCATCGCGCCGCCCATGCACTTGAGCGCCGTGGCGGAGACGACGCCTTCGGGCGTGCCGCCGATGCCCATCAGCAGGTCCGCTCCGCGGCGCTCGGGCGCGGCCGCGACGATGGCACCGGCTACGTCGCCGTCCGTGATGAGCATGACCCGGGCTCCGGACTCTCGGATCGCCTTGATCAGGTCGGCGTGGCGGTCCCGTTCCAGCACCACCACGGAGACGTCCTCGGGTCTGATCCCTTTCGCCTTCGCCACGCGCTTGATGTTCTCGCCCGGTGGCGCGTTGATGTCGATGACGTCCGCGGCCTCCGGCCCGACGGCGATCTTGTCCATGTAGACCGCGGCGCCGGGGTCGAACATCGAGCCTCGCTCGGCGACTGCGAGCACGGAAAGGGCGTTCATCATGCCCTTGGCGGTGAGGGTGGTCCCGTCGATCGGATCCACCGCGACATCGACGGTGGGCCCTTCTCCGGTACCGACCTTCTCGCCGTTGTAGAGCATCGGGGCGTCGTCCTTCTCGCCCTCGCCGATCACGACGACGCCGTCCATCGCGACCGAGTCGATCATCAGCCGCATCGCGTCCACCGCGGCCCCGTCGGCGGCCTCCTTGTCGCCGCGTCCGACCCATCGGCCGCCGGCCATCGCCGCGGCCTCGGTTACCCGTACGAGGTCCAGGGCCAGGTTGCGGTCGGGCGTCTCGCCGGTCACCTCAGCGCTCCCAGGATCTCCGAAGGGTCCGCGCCCTCGTGCACCACCCGGTAGACCGCCTCGTGCACCGGCAGGTCCAGGCCTTTCTGCTGGGCCAGCTCGTGCACGTCTAGTGCCGAGTCGGTGCCCTCTACGGTCATCCCGCGATCCTGCATGTCCCTCTCGGCGTGGCCAGGATCGGCGCCCGACCCGATCATCTCGCCGTACCGGCGGTTGCGGCCTCCGAGGCTCGTGACCAGGAGGTCTCCCATCCCGCCGAGGCCGAGCGCGGTCTCGCGCTTGCCTCCCATCCCCTCGACGAAATCCGCTATCTCGTGAACGGACTGGGTGAACAGAGCGGCTCTCGCGTTCTTGTACGCCTGCTCGCGCCTGGCGCCCATACCCTCGATGACCCCGGCGGCGATGGCGCCGACGTTCTTCGCCGTGCTGCAGTACTCGAGCCCGATGCAGTCCTCGGTGTCGTGGACCAGGTAAGTGTCGGAGGAGAACGCCTTCGTGGTCTCCCCAAGCGCATGCTTATCCTCGCACGCGAGCACCGCGGTGCACGGTAGCCCCTCAGCGACCTCGGCCGCCAGGGCGGGACCTCCCACCGCCACGGCCGGCTTGCCGAGCTCCTCGAGGTACACGGTGGTCATCCTCTTCTTGGTCTCGGGCTCGAGGCCCTTGGCCAGCGACACGATGATCCGCACGTCGTCCAGGGCGTGTCCCACCATCTGGGCGAGCGAGCGTGCCCCGCCGGAGTGGGCGGCCATCACGCCGATCGTGGCGCCCTTGGCCGCCTCCTCGAGCTGGTCCGGGCCGCATACCCGGATCTCGTCGGGGAGCGGTGCCGGCAGGGCGGGATGGGATCTCTTCTCGGTCAGGTCGGGCAGGACGCGCTCGTCGTACTTGCTGCCCCACAGCGTGACCTGCTCGCCCTTGCGCGCGAGGCTGATCGCCAGGGCCGTCCCCATGGCGCCTGCTCCGAAGATCGTTATGACGGGCACGAGCCGGAGGATACCGTGTCACCGCCCGGTGCTACGCTCACGAGTGAGGAGCCGGAGTCCTCCCCCGGGAAGGAGCTCGATGGAGATCCTGGGAACCGTCGTGAATGCGGTCGTCGTGGGTGTGGTCGGCCTTGTGCTGGCGTGGATGGGTAAGGCGAGGTTCGATGCTCTCGACCGCCGCATCGATCGGATGGAGGAGCGTCTCGACTCATCGATCAACTCGCTGCGCTCGGATCTAACGCAGGTGGCCCTGGCTGTAGGGACTCGCCCGCGGGCGGAGAACGCCTGAGCCCCAAGACATCCGGATCGAAGCCTTCCCTCGAGCAAGTCCTGTCACGGCTTCGGTCGCTATCCCGGCCCGGAGGACGAGAGGGGATGGCGCGGTTCGGCATCAATCCGGAACACGCCCTGGGCGTCCGCATCCCCGACCTGCGGCGGCTCGCGAAGGAGCTGGGCAAGGACCACTCGCTGGCCCTCGCACTCTGGCGGACGGGTGTCCACGAGGCCCGGATCCTGGCCAGCATGGTGGATCAGCCGGAGCGAGTCACCGAGCGGCAGATGGAGTCGTGGGTTCGCGCGTTCGACTCGTGGGACGTCTGCGATCAGGTGTGCGGCAACCTGTTCGATCGCACGAGGTTCGCCGGCGAGAAGACGGTCGAGTGGATGGGTCGGGACGAGGAGTTCGTGAAGCGCGCCGGTTTCGCGCTGGCGGCGTGGCGAGCGGTTCACGACCGCGATGCGGCCGACGGTGAGTTCATAGATCTGCTTCCCCATATCGAGCGCGAGGCGGAGGACGCGCGGAACTTCGTGAAGAAGGCGGTGAGCTGGGCGCTGCGACAGCTTGGGAAGCGGAACCGCGCGCTGAACCGCCGGGCGGTGGCAGTAGCCAAGCGCCTTTCCGCAAGGAAGGACTCGGCGGCGGCGCGCTGGGTGGGAGCCGATGCGCTTCGAGAGCTCACCTCGGACGCGGTACAGGAGCGGGTCCGATGACACCGCGCCAGTCGGTGCTCCTCGCCATCGGCGTGATCACGGTGTCCTTCGCCGCGCCACTTATCCGACTTGCCGAGGCACCGGCGCTGACCGTCGCCATGTACCGGAACGTCTTCGCCGCGGCGGTGCTGGTCCCTCTGGCCTTCGCGATCTCCCGCAAGGAGCTCCGGGCTCTACAGCGCTCCGACCTCCTGGCCCTGTCTGGATCCGGTGTCCTGCTGGCGATCCACTTCGGTGCCTGGGTGCCGTCGGTTCGGCTCACCACCGTTGCCGCCAGCACGGTGCTCGTGTCCACTCAGCCCCTGTGGACCGCCGCGATGGCCAGGGTCTTCCTCGGGGACCGTCTGCCCCGCGCCGTCGTGATCGGCATCGGGCTGGCATTCGGGGGCGCGGTACTGATCTCGGGCTTCGACTTCACGCTCTCGGCCCGGGCGTTCGCCGGCGACATGCTGGCCCTGGCGGGCGCAGCGGCCGTCGCGGGCCACCGGATCCTCGCGCTCGATGCGCGGAAGCGGATCGCCGTCCTTCCCTTCGTCGCCGTTATCTACGGGACCTGCGCGCTGGTTCTCGCGATCTTCGTCCCGCTCACGGGCACGAAGGTCGTCGGGTTCGAGGCCGAGACCTGGCTCCTGATGGCCCTGCTAGCGCTGGGGCCTCAGCTGGTCGGGCACACGTTGTTCAACCTCCTGTTGCGGGACGTCGACCCGACCGTGCTGGCCGTAGCGATCATGGGTGAGGCCATCGGCGCAACCCTGCTCGCGCTGGCGTTCTTCGGAGAGGTCCCAGCCATCGGCGCGATCGTCGGTGGGGCGCTGCTCCTCCTCGGCATCTTCGTGGCCGTGCGGGCTCAGTCCCGCCGAGCCGTCGAAACTCCCGTCGAGTAGCATCGCGGCCGTGACGATCACGGGTAGCGTCGTCGACATACGCGACGTCCAGGTCATCAAGGACGACCGCACGTTCCTGGTGACGGATCGGTTCGGCGACATATCCGCCGGCAATACGGCTGCACTCGGCCTGTACCACATGGACACCCGGTTCCTCTCGAGCTTCGAGCTCGTGATCAACGACGTGAAGCCCCTCCTCCTGCATTCCTCCACCGAGCGGAACTACTCGCAGATCGTGGAGCTGACCTATCCGTTCGAGTCCATCGACCAGGAAGGCGTGCACAGGAAGGAGAACGTCTCGGTCCAGCGGCACAGGGTGCTCTCGGGCTCGCTGTTCGAACGCATACGGGTCCGCAACTTCGGCACCAAGGCCAGAAGCCTCCGCCTCACGATCGACTTCGCTGCGGACTTCCTCGACATCTTCGAGGTCCGGGGCCTGGTGCGGGAGAAGCCCGGGCAGATCCAGTCGCCGCGCGTCGAGAAGAGCCGCGTCATGCTCTCGTACCGCGGCATGGACGGGGGCGAGAGGAGCACGACCCTGCGGTTCTCTCCGAAGCCCGATGAGCTCGACGAGTCGAGGGCCGCATTCGCCCTCGACATCGAGCCCGGCGAGGGGGTCGAGCTGGTCGTGGAGATCGTGCCCGAGGTCGAGGGCACGGCCGGCTCTCGAGCCACGATGCAGCAGGCCGAGGAGCGGCTGGGTCAGGAGTACACGAAGTGGCGCAAGCGGTGTACGAGATTCAAGACCAGCAACATCCAGCTCTCTCAGTTCCTCGACCGGGCGATCCTCGACCTGCGGATGCTGACCGCGCATGACGACGAGGGAACCGAGTACATCGATGCGGGCATCCCGTGGTACTCGGCCCTCTTCGGCCGCGACGCGCTGATCACCGCGTACCAGGCCCTCGCCGTGAACACCGACCTCGCGTGGGGCACGCTTCGCGGGCTGGCCGCGCTGCAGGGCAAGAAGGACGATGCCTGGCGGGACGAGGAGCCCGGCAAGATCCTCCACGAGGTCCGCGTGGGCGAGCTGGCGCGCGCGGGAACGATCCCACATACGCCCTACTACGGCTCGGTCGACTCGACGCCGCTCTGGCTGTCTGTGCTGCACGGGGCCTACCGCTGGACCGGCGACCTCGAGGCCGTCAGGGAGCTCTGGCCGAACGTTCTCGCGGCGCTCGAGTGGATCGACGAGCACGGCGACTCGGACGGCGACGGCTACGTCGAGTACCAACGGCGGTCGGAGCGAGGCCTGGACAACCAGGGCTGGAAGGACTCGGCCGATGCGATCCCGCACGCTGACGGCACGCTCGCCGAGGGGCCGATCGCTCTCGTCGAGGTCCAGGGCTACGTGTACCAGGCCAAGAAGAACATCGCGCGGCTTGCTCGAGACCTCGACGACCCCGACCTGGCCGAGCGCCTCGACAAGGAGGCCGACGAGCTCAAGGAACGGTTCAACCGCGACTTCTGGATGGAGGACCAGGGCTTCTACGCGCTCGCGCTCGACGGCTCGAAGCGCCCCGTCGAATCGCTGACGTCGAACCCGGGGCATTGCCTGTGGTCGCGGATCGTGGACGACGACAAGGCGCCGAAGGTCGTGCGCCGGCTGCTCTCGCCGGCGCTGTCATCCGGGTGGGGGATCAGGACGCTCGCAGCGAAGCAGTCGCCGTACGACCCGATCGGCTACCACACGGGAAGCGTGTGGCCGCACGACAACGCGCTGATCGCGCACGGCATGCGCAGGTATGGCTTCGACAGGGAGTCCCAGCAGGTCCTCGATCAGCTGGCGCTCGCCGGCGCTTTCTTCCCGTACGCGCGCTTCCCCGAGGTCTTCTGCGGCTTCTCGACGGACGAGGTTCCCGTGCCGGTTCAGTACCCGGTCGCGTGCCGTCCTCAGGCCTGGGCATCCGGCGCGCCGCTGCTGATGATCCGCTCGTACGGGGGCTTCGCGGCCGACGCGCCGAACGGAAAGCTCTACATCGACAGGCCGAGGCTCCCGGCGTGGCTCCAGAGGATCGAGATCCAGGGCATGCGTGTCGGCGACGGTCGCATCGACCTCGTTTTCACGAACAACGACGGGGTCACGGCGACCGAGATCCCCCGCAAGGACGGGGAGCTCGAGATCCTCATCCGCCAGTAGGCGGAGCTAATTCGGGCTGGAAAGCTTGTAGCCGAGGATGAATGCCGCCGCGTCGGGGTGGCGGCCGTGCACGAGGCGGCCGTCCCTGGCGAGCGTGTGGACGAACGTCAGCTCGGGGGCCAGCCCCATGCCTCGGAGGTCGGCCATCGCCCCGTGCAGGTTTCGCAGGGCTTCCCACGGGCCTCTTTCGGCCGGGACCATGAGGAGGCCGTCCGCAGAGGCAGCGGTATCTAGCGTCGTCATCATTGAGCTGCGAGCCATGGGCGTCTCTTTCGGTAGTGATTCCTGGTCGGTGCTACATAGGGAGTTCGAGATGCGCCCCCCATCCTCCTCCCTCTTTTTCGGATTTGGTGCGGCTGCACAAACTTTTCAGATTCGTGCGCCTGCACAAAGGGGAACGGGGTGCTCGGGGTGCTCGGTCTACCGGGCTCCGAACCATCTCTCGAGGGTCTCGCGCTCGTACCGGGCCTTCTCCTCGAGCAGCTCAGGGGAGGGGCCGACGAGCTCGACCTCCGGGGCGGGCTCGGCCAGGAAGCGGCCCCGCACCATCATCGCCTCGCCGCCGCCGATCTCGAGGTAGCAGGCTCCCGCGCCGTCGAACTCCGCCTCTGGCCTGATGCCGTTGAACGTGGCGGCGATCCTCTCGGCCACAACCTTGCCTTCCGACTCGGCCAGCACGCCGGCCTTGGGCAGCGGCTGCTTGGTCGCGAGCGGGATCCCGGTGCAGTCACCAACCGCCCAGACCCCGTCGATGGCGGTTTCCAGGGTCCTGGGGCTCACCTTCACCCAGCCTCCGGCCTCCGCGAGCCCGGCATCGACCAGGACTTGCGGGCACCTGTGGGGAGGCACGGCGAGCAGCAGGTCGAACGGGATCTCGTCGCCGTTTTCCAGTGAGACCTTGCCCGCTTCCACACTCTCCGCTTTCGCGTTCGCGGTGAACCCGATGCCGCGGAGGCCGAGGCGGCCCTCCACGACCTGACATCCAACGGTTCCCAGGACCGGGAGCGACATCGGTTGCGGAGTGAAGACCTGGAGGTCGATCCGCGAGCCGTGCGACTCGGCGGCCTCCTGGATGAGCAGCGCGAGCTCGTACGGGGCCGGGGGGCACGTGTACGGCGCACCGAAGATGCCGATCGCGATCCGACCCTCCTTCATGGACGCGAGCGCCTCCGCGGCGGCCGGGATTCCTGTCGGGTTGTAGAAGTCGTGACCATGCTCGGCGAGACCGGGGACGGCATCTGGCAGCGTCTCCGCGCCCAGAGCCACCACGAGTGCGTCGGCCTCGATCGTCTCGCCGGCTACCTCGGCGGAATGCATTCCCGTATCGATCGAGGAGATGTCGCCTTGCACGACTCGGATCCCATGCTGATCCAGTGCCGACAGCGGACGGCTCCCGGACTCGATAGCGGCAGGGTCGAGCAGCGCGGCGTTCTTGCGGAAGCCCATCATGAACGTCGTGGAGCGAGACACGAGCACCACCTCGTGCTCGGGAGCGAGCAGCCGGAGCTGATGCGCGGTAGAGACGCCGCCGAAACCGCCACCGAGGATCAGGACCCGCATAACCCCGCCACCCTAGCGAAAGGCAGATCCCAGGGGGATCTGCCGCATTCACTCAGAGGCCGGCCGGATCCGGCCGGCCGCCAGGATGAGGATCAACGAGGCCCCCACCACCAGCAGCTCTGGCCAGACGATCTCGAGAGGGCCCTTCGAGAGCTCGCGATCGATGCATCGGTGCCTTGACTGGCTGTCGGCGCTCCCCTCGGGAACGAGCCCCGTGCAACGAGATTCCGCCCAGGCGAAGTCCTCGAGATTCCGCCTGTATAGGTCCCCGAGCGCAAACAGGGCTGCGAGAAGGAGAAGAACCATTCCCAGGAGGGTCAGACCCACGCGTACGTCCCGGCGCACGCTTCTTCGTTGCGAGGTGAACTCGATGTGCGACCCCTGGGGTGCATCGGGGTCAAGGGACACGCAGCTACTCCTCGTAAGAGAGAGGGTTGGCCACGTACTTCTTGAACGTCTCGACGAAGCCGCTCATGCCATAGCCGTCGACCCACCGGTGGTCGATGGTCGCCGTCAGCGGCAGGACCGGCCGCGGCTCGACTCGATCGCCGACCACCCACGGCCGCGTCTCGATCTCGCCGACGAGCACGATGATCGGCACACGGTAGATGGGGGAGAGCGGTGCCCAGCCCTCGGTGATCCCGAACACGCCGACGTTCGTGACCATCGCGCTGCCGAAGGCCTCGCGAGGCATCCCCAGCCGGGGCAGGTGCATGTGCAGGTTGCTCGTAAGGAACGCCGAGAGCCGTAGCGTCCAACCGAGGATGCGCGGAGGCAGGATCTCCATCAGCTTCTTCGCCTTGTCGAGCTCGCCCTTCCCGGTGCGCGCGGCCTCGAGGCGCCTGTCCATGTCCTCCGCGATCTCGGGCGCCTTGAGCTCGTCCGCCCGGTGAACCTTCACGCCCGACAGGTCGCCGCCGCCACCGGCGGCCACGATCACGAACACGTCCACGGTCTCCCGAGGATGGAAGCGCCCGCGTGCGAGCCTGGTGTTGATCGAGGGGTTCTCGGCCAGCCCGAGCGCGATCGCGCGCGTTATGAGGTGCGTCGGGGTGACCCTGGCGCCCGTCCGCTCCCTCAGGCTCTGTACGGCCTCGAGGATGGGGACGGCGTCGACCTCGAGGCGGCCGTAGACCTGCGGGTCCTTCGGCCAGCCCCATACGGCCACGGCGATCTTGCGCCAGCCTTTGGTTCTTGGCATAGGAGTGCCGATAAGCATAGGCAGGACCCCCCGGAGCGTGCGAGCATGGGTGAGAGATGACCATCGACGTATTCGAGGAGCAGCTTCCGGATCGCGATCCTCAGGAGACCGCCGAGTGGCTCGACGGGCTCCGCCAGCTGATCGCCGAGTCGCCCGCGCGCGCCCGCTTCCTGCTGCACCGCCTGATCCGCGAGGCGCGGAGCCAGGGCGTCGGGCTGGCCCCGCTCGTCTCGACCAACTACATCAACACGATCCCGCCGGAGCAGGAGCCCGAGTTCCCGGGTACGGAGGACATCGAGAGGCGGATCCGAAGGATCATCCGCTGGAACGCCGTCGCGATGGTCTCCCGCGCCAACAAGCACTACGACGGGATAGGGGGGCACATCTCGACGTACGCGTCGGCCGCGTCCCTGTACGAGGTCGGCTACAACCACTTCTTCCGCGGCAAGGACGCGAACGGCCGCGGCGACCAGGTGTTCATCCAGGGACACGGCGCGCCGGGGATCTACGCACGCGCGTACCTCGAGGGGCGGGTCAGCGAGGAGCAGCTCGACGCGTTCCGCCGCGAGGCTTTCGGCGGCGGCCTGTCCTCGTATCCACACCCCCGGCTGATGCCGGACTTCTGGGAGT
>JBOGVX010000182.1:0-8303 GCA_050693165.1 Actinomycetota bacterium
ACCGGTACGTCCCGGGAGGGCTCCGAGGGCTGGCGGGCGAGTACCTGCGCGTGCTGTTCGAGGTCGACTACGCCGGGCCGCTCGACGAGATGAGCGCGATCCACGTGATCGCCGAGCTGGGGGGAACGTTCTGGGGCGGGGGGTACGACGAGCGGTACACAATCAAGGGAGGCAACGATCACCTGCCCGATGCTCTGGAGGCGGCGCTGCCGGCGGGTGCGGTCAGACGAGGATCAGCGCTGGCTGCCGTCGGTCTCGATGGGAGCGGCAGGCCGCGCTGCGCCTTCTCTCAAGGCGCGGTCATCGATGTCGTCGCTGATGCCGTGATCCTCGCACTCCCATTCGCCGTGCTTCGTCATCTGGACTCGGCTGGGGCCGGGTTCTCGCAGGTCAAGCGCGCCGCGATCGACCGCGTCGGCGCCGGCATCAACCGTAAGCTCCACCTCGAGTTCGATCGCCGTCCCTGGAGCCCCGCGACCGGGGAGACGTGGACCGACCTCAGGATCGGCACTACCTGGCCGGAGGATCCCGGGCAGCGGAACGCCCCGCCGGTACTCGTGTCCATGACGGGAACGCGGCATCCACGCGTGGGGAACGGCGCGCCGCACGGCCCGGCTCCGAGGCGGGCGATCCTCGACGCGCTGACACCGCTCGATCGCATCTTCGCCGGCACGAAGCGGGCATATGCTGGAAGGAGCTACCTGGACGACTGGCCGGCGGACCCGTGGGCGCGTGGCTCGTATTCCTACTACCGAGCCGGCGACTTCACGACGATCGCGGGCGCCGAGGCTCAAACCGAAGGCCCGTTCCATTTCGCCGGAGAGCACACGGCGCCATATCCGAAGCGGGGAACGATGAACGGCGCGGTCGAGTCGGGATTCCGGGCGGCCGACGAGGTGATTGCGATCAGCCGGCGCGCTTGAGTTCGCGCCGTCGTGAAGCCTGTATGGCTCGAGCTATCCGCTTGGCCTCGATGCCGAGCTCTCGCAGATAGCCGCTGATCGGGTTCGCGAAACCGATGAAGTACATGTTTGGCGCGTTCGGGTGGATGGCGGCGCCTCGCACGACCGGACGCCCGTGCTTCCCGAGAACGCCGAGATGGCCCACGACCTCCTCGAGCGCGCGGTCGAACCCGGTTGCGGCGATCACGGCGTCGGGGCTCACTCGCTCGCCGCCGGCCAGCAAGACCTGGTTGCCCTCGAGAGCCATCACTGCGGGAACCACTTGCACCTTGCGCCCCTTGACCAGATCAACGAGTCCGACGTCGAGGATCGGAACGACGTCGTCCTCTGTGAGTCTCGTGTAGAGGCCGCGGCGCGGCGCGGGGAGCCCATAGGGACGGAGGTCGCCGATGCTGAGCCTGCGCATGCCGCGGGCCATCGTGTCAACGACACGCGGCGGCAGGTGCCGCATCAGGATGCCCGTAACCTGGCTCGGGAACCCGCCGATGTCGCGACGCATGATGTTGGGAGGCGTGCGGACCGAGATCGCCACCTCGCGGCCCCCACTCTCGACGAGGTCCACGGCTATCTCCGCGCCGGAGTTACCGGTACCTACGACGAGAACGGTCTTGCCCACGTACGGCTCGGGATTCCTGTACTCGCTCGAGTGCACCAGCTCCCCCAAGAAGGAATCGCGCCCGGGCCAGTTGGGTATCCGCGGACGACGGTTGTAGCCGGTAGCGACAACCACGTGATCGGCGGAGATGGGTCCCTCGTCCGTGTACGCGGCCCAGGAGTCCCCGCTTCGGTCGATCCTCTTCACCTCGGTGCTGTGGCTGATCGAGAGCCCGTGGTGCTTCGCGTACGCCTCGAGATACCTGACCACGCCATCTCTGGGCACCCATTTGCCCTCGCGCTTGGAGATCGGCATACCGGGCAAGCCCGAGAGCCACCTAACGGTGTGCAGATGGAGCCGATCGTAGTGTGCGCGCCAGCTGTCGCCCACGGACTCGGCCGCGTCGAGGATCATGGGCTCTATCCCCTTGGCCTTGAGCGTGGCTCCGGCAGCGAGACCCGCGGGCCCGGCTCCGACCACGAGCACATGGGCGTCGGTCATCGAAGCCAGGATAGCGGCTTGAGAGGCGACCGATCAGGTCTCGTAGGAAAGCAGCAGGTAGTCCATGCTGTTGTACGAGGGATCCTGGTTGGCCGGATCCGTCGTGTCGACCGACTGAGCGGTGCCTCCCGCAACCACCAGATGCCTGCCGTCAGGTGTCATGGCGATCGAGTGCTCGTACTTGCCGGCCATGCGCAATGGTGAGCTCTCGTCGAATGGGTATCGAGCGATCCACTCCTGACTGCCGTCGGTCGTGTCGTAGGCGACGGTGACCGTTTGCGAGTGGAACTGGCCCTGGGCGACAGCGGTCGATCCCGCGACGTAGACCCTGGAGCCATCCGGCGAGACCACGGGAGCCAGTGAGAAGTCGAACAGAGAGCCCGGAAGGGAGTGCTTGGCGACCCAGCGCACGCTCCCGTTCGAGGTATCGAACGCAACTGTCGTTCCCTCGTTGTCCAGCTCCATGGTTCCGCGGCTGATACCCGCAACGTAAAGGGCCGAGCCGTCGGGGCTGAGCGCGTGACCGTAGGGGACATCGAGCCCTTTCTGAGGCGCCGCCCAGAGCCCTTGCCACTTCCTGGCCCCGGTAGCCGCGTCGTAGGCCACCGTGGTGAAGCTCCAGTCGGGGAACAGCGGGATGTCCGAGATCCCAACGTGCGCCGAGCCCGTCGTGTAGACGGTACGGCCGTCCGGAGAGAGCGCGATGTAATAGCCGTACCCGTTGAGCGGCTGGCTCTGCCAGATCAGAGACCCGGCCGCCGGATCCACGTCGGGATCCCCAGTGCGGTAGGCGAGGGTCATGATCTTCCCCCCGCCCGCACCGGCGACGAACACGGCGTCGTCTGTGGCGGCTACCTGGATCCCTATGTCCTCGCCTTCGCCCGGCGTCAGCGACCAGCGCGAGGACCAGGCCATCTCCCCGGTGTCCGCGTGGTAAGCGACGGTCGCGTAGTCGACGTTCTCGTAATTCACGCCGCTCTTTCCGGTCACGTAGACGTAATCGCCATCCGGGCTCACGGCCACCCCGTACCCCGTGTCGTCGGGTGCGCCGTCGTAGCCGGATGCCCACTTCAGCTCGCCCGTCGCCGCATCGTAGGCCACGGTCGCATAGTCGGCCCCCTCGCCGACCGGGTTCATGTGCTGGGATCCGTGGACGAATAGCGTCTTACCGTCTGGCGAGAGTGCTAGGTCGTAGGGGATGTCGTGTCCTCCTTCCGCGCTCGCCCAGCGGGCCGACCAGCGCACCGCGCCGGTGGCCACCTCATAGGCCTGCGTGGCGTAGTCGTAAGCGTCGTCCTCTTCGTGCCAGCTCTGGCCCGTCACGAATACGAGCGATCCGTCGCCGCTCATCTGGGAGTCGTACGGCATGTCGATGCCACCCCTTGCATGCCCGGGCACGTGGTCGTAGGTGGCAACCCACTGCTCACAGTGATCGTCGACCGTCGGTACCCGCACGCACAGAGGCGCTGCCGAGGACGTGGGTGCGAGGCCGGCCAACAGAGACGAGGCGAGAACGACGGCGAGGATGAGTCGGCGGGCGAGCATCGGTGGGGTATTCGTCACGAATCGGGCTCATCCTTTGTGCTCGTGCATAGCACTGAGACAGCCCTGCTCGGATATCGTTAGCCCGTGAGCGCGGAAGGCCGGAAGGCGACGTTCGAGCCCCTGGATCCCCTGTCGATCGACGCGCTGCTCTCAGATGAGGAGCGCGCTACCCGAGACACCGTTCGCAAGTGGGTCGACCGCAGGGTCATGCCCGAGATCCAGGAGTGGTTCGAGACCGGCGAGCTGCCGTCCCGGGAGCTGGCGAAGGAGGTCGGCGAGCTCGGGCTCCTCGGTATGCACCTCGAGGGCTACGGGGCGGCCGGAGCTTCCGCGGTGATGTACGGCCTGGCGATCATGGAGCTCGAGGCCGGCGACAGCGGCGTCCGCTCACTCGTATCGGTGCAGGGCTCGCTGTGCATGTTCCCCATCTGGAAGTTCGGCTCCGACGAGCAGAAGGAGCGCTGGCTCCCAGGGATGGTCAAGGGAGAGCTGATCGGCTGCTTCGGACTCACCGAGCCGGACCAGGGCAGCGACCCGGTCAACATGCGGACCTCCGCGAAGCAGGACGGCAGCGACTGGATCCTGAACGGGACGAAGATGTGGATCACGAACGGCGGCATCTCCGACGTCGCGATCGTTTGGGCCCAGACGGACGACGGGATCCGCGGGTTCGTGGTTCCCACCGACGTCGACGGCTTCTCTACCAAGGACATCCACCGCAAGCTCTCGCTACGCGCGTCGGTGACGAGCGAGCTGATCCTCGATGACGTGCGACTGCCGGGCGACGCGATCCTTCCCGGGGTCCAGGGGATCAAGGGACCGCTGTCCTGCCTGAGCGAGGCGAGGTACGGGATCTCCTGGGGAGTGATGGGGGCCGCGCGCTCCTGTTACGAGACCGCGCTCGACTACTCGAAGACGCGCGAGCAGTTCGGCAAGCCGATCGGCGGGTTCCAGCTCACGCAGGAGAAGCTCGTGAACATGATGCTCGAGCTGTCGAAGGGCCAGCTCCTCGCCCTACACCTCGGGCGGATGAAGGACCAGGGGACGGCATCGCCCCACCACGTCAGCATCGCGAAGCTGAACAACGTCCGCGAGGCGATCAAGATCGCGCGCGAGGCGAGGACGATCCTGGGCGCGAACGGGATCACGCTCGAGTACCCGGTGATCCGCCACATGAACAACCTCGAGTCGGTCCTGACGTACGAGGGCACCAGCGAGATCCACACCCTGATCCTCGGTGAGGCCCTCACCGGGCTGCGCGCGTTCACGTGAGCCCGTTCCGAGGCTCGGCACCCTTCAACGAGGACTGGAAGCATTTCCGGTTCGAGATCGAGGACGGTGTAGCAACGATCACGTTCGACCGGCCTGAGCGGCTTAACGCGCTGACATTCGAGGCATACGCGGATCTACGCGAGCTGCTCGCCGAGCTGCCTCAGCGCGACGACGCCCGCGCCGTGATCGTCACCGGCACCGGACGAGGCTTCTGCTCGGGAGGTGACGTCGAGGACATCATCGGCGCGCTCCAGAAGATGGGGGCGAAGGAGCTGCTCGAGTTCACTCGGATGACCGGTGCGGTGGTTCAACGCATGCGCGAGTGCCCGCTGCCGATCATCGCGGCGGTCAACGGCGTTGCGGCGGGAGCGGGCGCGGTGATCGCGCTCGCCGCCGACCTGCGGATCCTCGCCCGCTCGGCTAGGCTCTCCTTCCTCTTCACGAGGGTCGGGCTCGCGGGCGCGGACATGGGCTCCGCCTACCTGCTTCCGAGGCTCGTCGGGCTCGGTCGCGCCACGGAGCTGCTCCTGCTCGGCGAGGACGTCGAGCCCGCCCGCGCCGCGGAGATCGGCCTGGCGAACCGGGTCGTGGAGGACGACGCGCTCGCGAAGGAAGCTGGGGACCTGGCGAGGAAGCTCGCCGACGGCCCGGCGACGGCATACGCCACGACCAAGCTCCTGATCTCTCGCGAGCTCGACACGGACCTGGCGGGATCGCTGGAGCTCGAGGCTTTCGCCCAGGCATTGCTGATGACATCCGATGACCACAAAGAGTTCTATCGTGCGTTCACCGAAAAACGAGACCCGAAGTGGAGTGGTAGATGACAGACAGCCCTCACGAGATAGTCAACCCGGATTCGCTGCTCTCGCCGCGAGGATTCGCCCACGCGGTGGTGGCGAAGCCCGGTCGAACCGTTTTCCTCGGCGGCCAGATCGGGATGGACGGCAAGGGCAAGATGTCCGAGGACCTCGTCGAGCAGTTCGATCAAGCGTGCGCGAACATCCTCGAGGCCCTGCGTGCGGCCGGCGGCCAGCCGGGGGACGTCGTGTCGCTTCAGATCTTCGCGACCGACGTAGGCGAGTACGCGGCTCGCATGGAGGAGATCGGCGAGGCCTACCGCAAGCACTTCGGCAAGCACTTCCCCGCGATGGCGCTGCTGGCGACCTTCGAGCTGTTCGAGCCCGGGGCTCGGGTCGAGCTGATAGGCACGGCCGTGATCCCCTGAGGTGCCCGACCGGGCGAGCGGCAACGGGCAGCCCGACCACGGTCTGCCTCCTCGCGGGACCGGCCGCAGGCGATCGCTGATCTTCCTGGTAGTCCTGCTCCTCGGCTTGCCTCTCGCCTTCGTGGTCCGGTCGGCGCTCGATGACGGATGGCGAGAGGTTGCCCCCGTCGCCCTGCTCGAGGAGGAGGGGGTCCTCTATATCCCGGAGGTCAACGTGTTCCTCGTCGACGCGGACCCGCCGTTGGCACTGAGCGGCAAGAGCAGCCACATCGGCCACCGGATAGCGTTCTGCAGACAGAGTCAGTACTTCCAGGAGATCCACGGAGGCATGTGGGATCGCTTCGGCTACTACATGAACGGGCCACCGACGCGAGGGATGGATCGCGTCGCGTCTCGTGTCGTGAAGGGGACCGTGGAGATAAAGGTCACCCGGGTAACGAAGGGACCTCCTCGTGGAGCCGGACCCCCGGAGCCCCCCTCGGGCCTCTTCTGTACCTACGACGATCCGAGCGATCCGAGGGCGGGCTTCCTCGACGACTAGCGGTAGAGCTCGCGGGCGATGACCTCGCGCTGTATCTCGCTGGTTCCCTCGTAGATGCGCGGCGCTCGCACCTCGCGGTAGAGCCTCTCCAGTAGGTGGCCTCGCTCGAGCGCTCTCGCTCCGTGTATCTGGATCGCTTTGTCGACGACCTTCTGGGCCGTCTCGGTCGCGTAGAGCTTGGCCATCGCCGAGCGCTTCGTTACGTCGGGCGCGCCGCCATCGACTGCCGACGCCGCCGAGTAGACGAGGAGCCGCGCGGCCTCGATCCTTGTCGCCATCTCCGCGAGCGCGTGTGAAACGGCTTGGAAGTCCTTGATCGGTTTGCCGAAAGCCTCGCGGGAGGCGGCGTGCTCGACCGCCGCATCGAGAGCCGCCCACGCCATGCCGACCGAGAAGGCGCCGACGCTCGGCCTGAACAGGTCCAGGGTTCGCATCGCGACCTTGAACCCGGCATCGACCTCGCCCAGCACGTTCTCACCCGGAACTCGCACGCCATCGAATCGCAGCCGGCCGATCGGGTGAGGCGCCACGAGCTCGATGGGCTCGCCGGACAATCCGTCGGCCTCACCTCCCACCGCGAACGCCGTGACGCCCTTGCTGCCCGCGCCCGGCGTCGTTCGTGCGAAGACCGTGTATACGTCCGCATCCGGCGCGTTCGAGATGTACGTCTTCTCGCCGATGAGGCGCCAGCCGTCGCCGTCACGCGCGGCCTCGAGCTCCAGCGCCGCTGCGTCGGAGCCGTGCTCCGGTTCGGTGAGCGCGAACGCCGCGACGGCCTCGCCCCGGGCGACGGGGGGAACCAGTCGCGAGACCACCTCGTCGCGGCCGGACTGAAGGATCGGGTATGCGCCGAGGCCCTGAAGCGCCAGCGCCGTCTCGGCCTCGGCCGACTCGCGAGCCACCGCCTCACGGAGAACGCAGAGCTCGAGGGAGGACACCTCGCCGTCGCGAGACCCGCCCGCGCTCTCGGGGAACAGCCGGGGCAGAAGTCCGTACTCGGCGAGGGCGCGCACCAACGGCCTGTTGACCCTGCCGGCCTCGCCGGCTTCCACCAGCGGAGCTAGCTCCTGCCGGGCGATCCGGCGGGCGTCCTCGACAAGCGCACGGTGGGTGTCCTCGAGGTCGAATGTGGACATCGCGGGCGAGACTAGCGGTCCAGGACCCTGAGGAATAGCCCGAATGGGCTATAGACCGCTGGCGGAGGCGGGCGTAGCGTGAAAGGTTCCGGGCGAGGGCGCTCGGGGAGGAGGTTGCCATGGGCAACGTAGACAGGCACCGGCAGGCTCACGACGAGTTCAACGGTCGTGACTGGGACGCCCTGGCTGAGCGTTTCGCCGACGACGTCACGTATACGGACCACGGTCGGGACGTTACGGCGAAGGGCAAGCAGGAGCAGGTGGAGTGGCTGAAGGCGTGGCCGACGATGCTCTCGGACGCCGCGGTCACTGAGCCCAAGTACTACGACGCCGGGAACACCAGCATCGCGGTGTTCACGGGCCGGGGGACCAACGACGGCCCACTGGGTCCGTTCCCGGCTTCCGGCCAGCGCATCTCGTGGCCGCTGTGCGAGATCCTCACGTGGAACTCGCAGGGCCAGGTCACCAGCGGCGAGCTCTTCTACGACCAGATGACGATCCTGGTCCAGGCGGGGCACATGGAGGC
>JBOGVX010000183.1:0-3749 GCA_050693165.1 Actinomycetota bacterium
TGGCCACGGGGGACGCCGGACGCGACGGCGGCGCCGATCCGATCGGCGAGGAACTCGCGCACCTCGTGCACCACGTCGTCGTAGCGCGGAGCGGTTTGCATCGAACTCGGCTCGCCGAGCATGTGCATCAGCACGAGACCTGCCCTTGCGTCCCGCACGACCTCGAACATCTGCGGGTCCCGGCCACCGGACACATCGTTCACGATCGTCGCGCCCGCGTCGATCGCGGCCCGCGCGACATCCGCCTTGCGAGTGTCGATCGAGATGGGGACATCCAGCTCCGCGGTCAGCTGCTTGACAACCGGCGAGGTGCGCTCGATCTCCTCCTCCAAGGACACCTCATCCGATCCCGGCCGGGTGGACTCACCACCGACGTCGACGATGTCGGCGCCCTGCTCCGCCATCCGCAAGCCTTGAGCGACCGCCGCGTGACGATCCAGGAAGCGGCCGCCGTCGGAGAATGAGTCCGGCGTGACGTTGAGGATGCCCATGACCAGCGTCCTCGGCCCATACACGAGGGTCCGGTCTCCCACCCGCCAGGTCTTCACGCAGGCAAGCGTAGTGAAGGACTCCTATGGACGTGGAACCTTCTGGCGGAGCCAGGGATCTCCTATACGTGAGCGGCGGATGATACGGACACGAAGGGTCGAGGAGGTTGCCACGCCCGCAGAAGCAGGACGTCTGGAGACGCTGTACGCGGCGCACGCTCTTGATGCCGCCCGCCTCGCGTACCTGCTGACGGGCGACAAGGCTCTGGCAGAGGACCTGGTTCACGAGGCCTTCGTGAGGATGTTCGGCCGCTTCCGCGACCTGCGCAACCCCGAGGCCTTCCGCAGCTACCTGCGGAAGACGGTCGTGAACCTGGTGAAGTCGCATTTCCGTCGACGGGGCGTCGAGCGCTCGTACATCGCGAAGCAGGCGGCGCAACCGACCGCCGACGCAACCATCGATCAGGGGGACGAGATGTGGGACCAGCTGCAGACCCTCACACCGCGGCAACGCGCCGCGATCGTCCTGCGCTACTACGAGGACTTGACGGAGGTGCAGACCGCGGACGTACTGGGTTGCGCGGTCGGAACAGTGAAGTCGTTGGTGTCGCGTGGGCTCGAACAGCTTCGTGCAGGCCTATCGGAAGGTGAGTGACGTGGACGATCTGAAGACACGCCTTCAAGCCAAGGCAGACGAGATGCGGCTCTCTCCCGAGATGCCGACGAGGCTTCGCAAGCGGGCCCGGCGCCGCCGCGTCGGCAACGCCTTTCTCGCCAGCGCTCTAGTTGTTGCCCTGGCCGCAGCTGCGTTTGTCGGCGCTGACCTTCTGACCGATCGCCCTGGACCACGCCCAGCGGCACCTCTGACGGATCAAACGATGCCAGTGTGGCCAACCGCCGGCGCAGGGACGGCCGGGGATGCCGCTTACATCGACAGTATCCAGGCACAGGCCGACCAGGGAAGCCAACTCCGTTACCTCGAGCCCGAAGGTGTCGCGGGGATCTTCGCTAACCAGGTCATGGGATGGGACCTGGAAGACGTCGACACCTCCGTTCGTGGCGACGACCCCGTCCAGGTAGTGATCTCTAATCCCGCGCTCCTGGAAAGGGCTGACGTGCCGGGCGACGTCCGGACGATGCTAACTATGGAGCGCTGGCGCGGGCGCGACGACGGCATCTTCGTGATAACCCGCGCGACAACGGATGTACTAGATCTGCAAACCCCCCAGCCGGGGCAGGATGTCTCAGATGCGGAAGAGCTCCGGTTCGCTGGATCCGTTCATGTGTATGGATCCGGGTTCGAAGACCTGCTCACGCTTACCCTGAACATCGAAGGCGCGATAACGAACTCTTCAGAGGGCCCGGGCGCTTTCTCCTTCCAGCCTGCCGCTGGCCAGTCCGAAGACGGTGACTTCGACATGACCGTGGCCATGCCTGATGCTCCTCCAACCCCCGGGGTCTCGGTGTTGGTTCAGCTGAGAGAAAAGAAGCTTGCCGTCGAGGCCTTCCGGCTCGGTCCCCCTGAGGAGATCCCTCCTCCCCATGACTCGACGACCGACGAGGGACACTCGACTGACACGCCCACAACCGCCGACGCCAGGCGTTTCGTGGAGGATTTCATGTTCGCCCGAACCATGGGAACAGGAGACGCGGCCTCGATCTGGGAGTACCTAGCTGAAGAGGCGGACCGCGAGTATCGAACCGACGACATCCCGGTCCTGAGGCCCTGCTGCGGACGACCCGAGGATCCTTACTACGCCGATCCCCAGATCGTTTCGGTCGAGAGCGCTGACGCAAACTCCTACGAGGTTGTCGTCCAGGTTACGGTCGAGTACCCAGAGACTGGGCCAGAGGGTCTCCTCGTAGTCAGGGAGCGACTGTTTGTAGGCCCGGGCACGAACGTCAACGGAGACACCCTGCCCCTGGTTATCCGAGGCGTCATCGCGGAGACGCCAGCCTCGGCCACCCGAGACGAGATCATCGCAGCGGCTCGCGCCCGGGACTGGGAAGGGCTTCGTGCGCTGATTCCGGCGAAGGGATTCACCTTCACGTTCGGTGGCGAGACCGATCCGATCGCCTTCTGGCAGGGGTTCGAGGGTGAAGGAGCAACCGTCCTCGACATCCTGGACGGCCTTCTCAGCCTCGAGGAACCCGGCGAGCTCGACGGGACGTTCGTTTGGCCGGCAGCGGCTACCAAGGACCCCTCGAACTGGACCAACAGCGACATCGAGGACATGAAGACGATCTACAGCGAGAGACAGATCGACGATTTCAGAGAGTACGGCTCGTACTTGGGATGGAGGGTCGGGATCGAGGGGGACGGGACCTGGGTCTTCTTCGTGGCCGGCGACTGAGCCTGTAACAGAACGCCTCCCTCGAGCGTTTCCATCACGATGACGGCCATGACCGAGGAGGCCGTGGCGGAGGCCCGCAGGGTGGAGACGTTCGAGGACTTCTTCCACGCCAACTACGAGCGATTGCTGAGAGCAATGTATCTGGCGACCGGAAACAGACACGAGGCGGAGGACCTGGCCCAGGACGCCATGGCTCGAGTCCTCGAGCGCTGGGACCAGGTTCGCGAGCTGGACGACCCAGTCGGCTACGTCTTCCGCGTCGCGCTGAACCGTCGCCGCAGCCTTCTCCGGCGTCTGGCCGTGGCGATCCGAAGAACGCCCGCCCCCGAGCCCTCCTCAGCGACGGAACCAACCTCAGCCGTCGATGATCGCGACACGATCAGGCGAGCCCTGCGACAGCTCCCTGGCACCCAACGTGAAGCTCTCGTTCTCTGCGACTGGCTCGGAATGACCGATGCCGAAGCAGGTCGCGTACTTAACGCATCACCAGGTGCCGTACGAACACGCCTTTACCGCGCCAGGGTCGGCATGCGCATTGAACTGGAGGGACAGGATGAGTGACCTCCGAGGCGATCTCGATCGGGTAGCCCGAGCAGTAAGCGAGAGGTCCGGCTCCCTCAAACGTGTGGTCCGCAGGGCAGATGTCCACCGTCGCACACGACGTATCACAGCTGGCCTGGTCGGCCTGGCGATCACAGCCGCAAGCGTCAGCCTTGCCATCGTCGCCTTCAGCCCAGGCAAGCATTCGGTGCCCGCCGGACCTTCGCAGGAAACGTCACTACCGATCTGGCCCCTGACCAACGAGGCCGGCCTCGACAGGATCCAGCAAGACGTAGACACCGGTCACAAGACCTGGTTCCTGGCCCCTCGAGAGGTAGCAGAGGCCTTCGCGGAACAGGTCATGGGC
>JBOGVX010000184.1:0-4234 GCA_050693165.1 Actinomycetota bacterium
TCGAGGAACACGAGCTCGTCCGCGCCCTCGCGGTCGTATCGCGCCGCGAGCTCCACGGGATCGCCGGCATCAACGAGATCCTCGAACTTGGTTCCCTTGACGACGCGGCCGGCATCGACGTCGAGACAGGGGATCAGCCGTTTCGCGAGCGTCACGACTTCGCGGCCTCCAGGGCCTCGGCGAGGGTGAGCCTCTCCTCGTAGAGGGCACGGCCGACGATCGCCGCCTCGACCCCGGTGGATGCGAGCGCGCGTAGGTCGTCGGCTTCCGTCACACCGCCGGACGCGATGACCGGCACTCCGGCCTTGCCGACCAGCCCTTCGTACAGCTCGAGGTCGGGTCCCTCGAGCGTTCCGTCGCGGGACACCTGGGTGACGAGCAGTCGAGGCGCCCCGGCGTCGAGAACCCGGGGGAGCGTCTCGTCCAGCGTTCCGGCCTCATCGGTCCAGCCGCGCACGCGGACGCGGTCGCCCCTGACGTCGAGGGCGACGATCACCGCGTCGCCGAACCGATCCACCGCCCCTTTCAGGAAGCCGGGCGTCCTGACCGCCTGCGTCCCGATGACTATGCGGTCGGCGCCCGAGGCGAGCAGCTCCCCGGCCTGGTCGAGGCCGCGGATGCCTCCGCCCACCTGCGCCTTGCCGCCGGCTGCAGCGAGAACGCCGCGGATCACCTCGCCGTTATCCCCGGAGCCGAACGCCGCGTCGAGGTCCACTACGTGGATGCGCTCCGCGCCGGCCTCGAGGAAGGTGGTCGCTGCGGCGACGGGGTCGTCCGTGTAGGCGGTCTCGTCCTCGGACCTGCCCTGCCGCAGGCGCACGACGCGCCCGCGTCGGATGTCCACGGCGGGTATGACTATCAAGCTGCCGCCTCCACCAGGTTGCGGTAGATCTCGAGACCGGCCGGCCCCGACTTCTCCGGGTGGAACTGGGTGCCGAACACGTTCTCGCGAGCGATCGCCGCCGCGAACTTCATACCGTGCTGTGTCTCTCCCACGGTCACGTCCTCCTCCGGCACGCAGGCATACGAGTGGACGAAGTAGAAGCTCTCCCGGTCCTCGAGGCCCTCGATCAGCCGGTGCGTGCCGACCCAGGTCACCTCGTTCCAGCCCATGTGCGGAACCTTCACCTCAGACGACAGGCGTACGACCGTCCCCTTGATCAGCCCCAATCCTTCTGCGGCACCCTCCTCGGACCGCTCGAAGAAGACCTGCATCCCGAGACACACGCCCAGTAGAGGGCGATCGCCATCGGCCAGATCGACGATCGCGCGATCGAGGCCGCGGTCCCTGAGGCCGGACATGCATGCGCCGAACGCGCCGACGCCCGGCACGACGGTGGCATCTGCCGCAACCGCCTCCTTGGGATCCCCCGTCACGACGGGATCACCTCCGACCCTGTCCACGGCCTTGGCCACCGAGCGGAGATTCCCCATCCCGAAGTCGAGTATCGAGATGCGAGGCCGCGAGCTCACAGCTTCCCCTTGGTTGACGGCGTTCCGGTTCCCTCGACCCGACAGGCATCGGCCAGGGCGCGAGCGAGCGCCTTGAACTCGGCCTCGACAACATGATGCGGGCTCCGGCCGGCGATCAGCCGGGCGTGAAGCGTCATGTCCGCGGCCGAGGCGAACGCGCGGATGAAGTCCTCGGTAAGGCCTGGATCGTAGGTTCCGATCAGCTCGGCCTCGACCGGAACCTTGTGCGTGACGAACGCGCGGCCCGAAAGGTCGAGCGCGACGGAGACGTGCGCTTCGTCGAGCGGCACGGAGGCGTGACCGAAGCGCCGGATCCCGGCCTTGTCGCCCAGCGCCTCTGAGAGCGCCTGGCCGAGTGAGAGCCCGACGTCCTCGACAGTGTGGTGCGAGTCGACCTCGAGATCGCCCTTGCACGTCACCTGAAGGTCCCAGCGCCCATGCGTCCCGAGCTGCTCGAGCATGTGGTCGAAGAAGGGGAGACCAGTATCGGCTGAAGCCGTACCCGAGCCATCCAGCTCGAGCTCGACCTTCACGGAGGTCTCCTTCGTGGTTCGCTCGACCGTTGCCTTACGCGTCATACCCTCTCCTCCACGAGCGCTTCTCCCAGTGCCTTCAGGAATGCATCCGTCTCCTCGGGCTTGCCGGCGGTGACTCGCAGGCACCTCTCGCAGCCCGGTGCGGCCGAGACGTCACGGACCAGCACGCCGCGGTCGAGCAGACCTTGCCACAGCGAGGAGGCGTCCGCAGGGGTGCGGAACATCACGAAGTTCGCGCTAGACGGAAACGCCTCCACGGCCGGCATCTTCTTGAGCTCCGAGTAAAGGCGGTCGCGCTCGATGCGGATCGCTTCAAGAACTCCTTCGGCCTCGCCGGTATGACGCAGGGCCACCTCGCCCGTGGCCTGGGTGAGGGCGGAAAGGTGATAGGGCAAGCGCACGCGAGCGAGCTCGCCTACGATCGCGGGATCGGCCAGGCAGTAGCCGATCCTGGCGGCGGCCAGCGCGTAAGCCTTCGAGAAGGTCTTCAGGACGACGAGGTTGCGGAACCGCTCGAGCAGCAACGCGGACGACACCCCGCCGAACTCCCCGTAGGCCTCGTCCACGATCACCAGGGTGTCGCTCCACTCGCAGAGGGCCTGGATCGTTGCGAGCAGGTGAGCGTTGCCCGTCGGGTTGTTCGGGGAGCAGGCGAACGCGATCGCCGGGCGGTAGCGGCTCATCCCGGCTCGCGCCTCCTCGGGGGTGAGCACGAAGTCCTGGCCGAGCCTGGCACTCACCAGCTCCATCCCGGTGATGCGAGGGATCAGGGAGTGGAGGCCGTATGTGGGCTCGAAGACGAGCGCGCGCCGGCCCGAGCCTCCGTAGGCGAGGCACAGGTGCTGGATGACCTCGTTGGACCCGTTACCGACCCACAGACCCTCGACGGGGTGGCCCTCCTTCTCCGCCAGGCCCTTCCGAAGCGCGGTGGCCTCTCGGTCGGGGTAGCGGTTGAACGGGATGCGTCGAACGGTCTCTGCCAGGTCCTCCGAGAACGAGTCGGGGAGCGGATAGGACGACTCGTTCGTGTTCAGGCGGACCGAGGCCTCGACCTGGGGCGCGAGGTAGGCCCGAACGTCCACCAGGTCGTCGCGGATACGCGGCGGCTCGTTCATCGGCGGACCTCGCTCGAACGCGCGTGGCCAGGCAGACCCTCTGCACGAGCGATCTCCTCGACCGAAGGCCCGATGCCTGCTACGGCTGCCGCCGAGGCCTCCACGAAGCTTCGAACCGTAACGAAGTCCGACGTGCGCAGGCCGGAGGAGAAGCGAGCCGTCGCCATCGTGGGCAGGACGTGGTTCGAGCCGACCCCGTAGTCGCCGAACGCGATCGGGGTCGAGGGCCCCAGGAAGGCCGCCCCGAAGCTCCTAACCCTGTCGAGGAATCCCTGGGGATCGGAGGTGACGATCTGAAGGTGCTCGGGCGCGAGATGCTCGACCACCTCGACCGCCTGGTCCTCGTCGGAGGCGATCACCGCGGTCGATCGCGCCAGTGACTGCTCGACGATGTCTCGCCTGGTCGAGGCCTCGACCTCCGCCTCCAGCGCGCGCGACCTTCTCCGGGAGCGTGTCGTCGAGGCAGACGAGCGTGGTCCGCGCCTCGGGGTCGTGCTCGGCCTGGGCGACGAGGTCGGCGGCCAGTACCACCGGATCCGCCGAGGATCCCGCAACGATCACGAGCTCCGTCGGGCCCGCGAGCAGGTCGATGCCCACGCGTCCCGAAACCTCACGCTTGGCCGCCGTGACGTACACGTTGCCGGGACCGACGATCTTGTCCACGGCGGCGACGCTCTCCGTGCCGTACGCCAGCGCGGCGATGGCCTGGGCGCCACCGACCCTGTAGACCTCGTCGACCTCGGCCACGCGCGCCGCGTAGAGGACGGCCTCGGGTAGTGAGCCGTCCGCTGCCGGGGGAGTGCACAGAGCCACTCGGGTCACACCCGCGATGCGTGCGGGCAAGGCCGTCATCAGAACCGTGGAGGGGTACGCGGCTCGTCCGCCGGGCACGTAGCACCCCACCGCCGCGAGGGGCTTCACGACCTCGCCGTAGCGGACGCCGCCACGCTCGGCCGACCACGCCCTAGGCAGCTGGCGGTCGTGGAGCTCCCGGAGTCGCTCCGCCATGGCATCGATCGCGTCCCGGAGCCGGGCGGGCGGCGAGGCGGACGAGATCTCGTCGGGGGCCACCAGGATCCGGCCGCTCAGGTCCGTCCCGTCGAGCTGCTG
>JBOGVX010000185.1:0-3839 GCA_050693165.1 Actinomycetota bacterium
CCCGCTGCTGGCCCCCGAGGCGACCGTCCCCATCTACGGCTCGCGCACCTGGGAGTCGCTGGGCGAGCGGGAGCGCGGCCAGGTGCGCCACCACATGATCGCCTGGCAGTTCTCGCAGTTCCTCCACGGCGAGCAGGGCGCGCTGATCTGCGCCTCCAAGATCGTCCAGACCGTGCCGGACCTCGACTCCAAGTTCTACGCCGCCACCCAGGTGATGGACGAGGCGCGCCACGTGGAGGCGTACTCGCGCTACCTGCGCGACAAGCTCGACCTCGCCTACCCGATCAACCCCCACCTGAAGTCCCTGCTGAACGACGTCGTCGCCGACGCGCGCTGGGACATGACCTACCTGGGCATGCAGGTGCTGATCGAGGGGCTGGCGCTGGCGGCGTTCGGGCTCATCCGCGACATCGCCGTCGACCCGCTCGCCAGGGCCATCAACGCCTACGTGATGCAGGACGAGGCCCGCCACGTCGCCTTCGGGCGGCTGGCCCTGCGCGACCACTACAAGGAGCTGTCGGACCGGGAGCGGGACGAGCGCGAGGAGTTCTGCGTCGAGGCCTGTTACCTGATGCGCGACCGCTTCCAGGCCAAGGAGGTCTGGGAGCGCCTCGGATTCGACGTGAAACGCTGCCTCGAGTTCACCGATCAGAGCGACATGATGAAAGAGTTCCGCAAGATGCTCTTCTCGCGGATCGTTCCGACCGTCAAGGACATCGGCCTTTGGGGCCCGAAGATCCGAAAGGCGTACGAGGACATGGGCGTGATCCAGTTCCAGGACATGGATCCGGACAGCCTCTCGGCCGAGGACGAGGCGCTGGCGCGGAAGCTCGACTCATCACATACGCTGAGTCCCGAGGAGGAAGCCTCGGCGAAGATCGCGGGCGTGGACCCGAAGCGGGCGCAGGAGGTCCAGGAGACCATCCGCCTGGGCGCGGAGGAATAGCCCTGGCCGAGCAGCAAGAGGACGGATACCGGCTTCTCCCCTCTCATTACGACCACTGCTTCGGCTGCGGCCGCGACCACCCGACGGGCCTCCACATCCAAATGTGGGGCACGGACGACGAGTTCAAGGTCCGCGGCTCCTTCACCGTGACCGAGCATCACCAGGGCGCGCCCGGGCTCGCGCACGGTGGTGTGATCTCCGCGGCGGTGGACGAGGGCATGGGCTACCTCCTGTGGCTAGTCATGAGCCCGGCCGTCACCGCCCACCTCGAGGTGGACTTCCGCCGCCCTCTCCCCGTCGGCTCGACTCTGGAGCTGGAGGGCCGTGTGGATGGGATGGACGGCCGGAAGATCCACGCGTCGATGGAGGGCCGCGTGGACGGCGAGGTGGTGGTCGAGGCCAAAGCGCTCTACCTGAAGGTCGGCGTCGAGCACTTCGTGCCTCACGCCGAACGCATCGGCGAGCAGATGGCCGACCGCCCCTACAACCCCTAGACGCGGGGTTACCGCGGTTCCGCCGCTACCATCTGCGGCCGGAGGGGAATCCTGGCGGGAAAACATCGGAGCGAGGCTCGAACAACGGTGCTCACGGCAACAGGGGTGATCATCGCCATCCTCATGTTGCTGACGGGCGGCTACTTCGTGCTGGTCAACCTCGAGAAGGATCAGGCGCGCTCGGCCGATCCACGGGAGGCCGAGGTCTCCGAGACGCCGCAAGCGGCACCGACGGTGTCGCCATCGCCGACCCCCGAGCCGCGGGGGCGGCTGGTGATCCACGGCACCGGGGACGTGAACCTCGATCCCTCCTACATCTCGACCTTCGCGGCGAACGGATATGGCTACGCGTGGAGCGGGCTTGGCAACCTGTTCAAGCGTGACGACCTGACGGTCGTGAACCTCGAGTGCCCCGCCTCCAACGTCGGGACGATCATCGCGAAGGAGTTCAACTTCCGCTGCGACCCCGCCGCGCTCTCCGAGATGCGCAGGGCCGGTGTCGAGGTCGCGAACCAGGCGAATAACCACGGTTACGACTTCGGGCCCGACGCGTTGCTCGACTCGGTCGCGAACTTGAAGGCGAACGACATAGTGCCTGTGGGTGCGGGACGGAACGCCGGGGCAGCTCTCAAGCCGGCCGTGATGGAAGTCGACGGGTGGACCGTCGCGATCGTCGGACTCGGGATGGTGGTCGACCCGCCCAGCTCGGTGGCGGCGCAGGGCCATCCGGGCATCGCTGCGGGTCACGACACCGCCGCGATGATCGAGGCCATCGGGGAAGCGGAGGGCCTGGCGGACCTAGTGATCGTCACCATCCACTGGGGCGTAGAGCTGGACACGCAACCTCGAGCCGAGCAGATCGCGCTCGGCGAGGAGTTCGTCAAGGCCGGCGCCGATATCGTGTTCGGGCATCACGCCCACAGGCTCCAGCCGGTCACGCACGTCCGCGGCCGGCCGATCTTCTGGGGGCTGGGCAACTTCGTGTGGCCGAACTTCTCCGTTGAGGGCGCGACCACGGCTGTAGCCGAGGCCGTGGTCCAGCCCGACGGGACGATCCGGGGAAGGCTCCTGCCCGCCTACATCGAGGCTCCCGGCCACCCCGTCCTCACCGGCTGAAGGCACAAGCGCGACAATGACGAGATGAGCACGCCCAGCATCCTGCTCGTTGACGACGACGCGCGGCTGCGCGAGATCGTCGGCATGGCTCTGGAGGGCGAGGGCTACGGCGTCCGCACGGCCGCATCCGCCGAAGAGGCGTCGGAGATCCTCGAGGGCCTCGAGCCGGACCTCCTGATCCTGGACGTGATGCTGCCGGGCAAGGACGGGTTCGAGCTCGCTCGCGAGATCCGGACGCGCAGCAGCGCACCGATCCTGATGCTGACGGCGAAGACGGACACCATCGACGTCGTTGTCGGGCTCGAGTCCGGCGCCGACGACTACGTGACCAAGCCTTTCGTAACCAAGGAGCTGGTCGCCCGCATCCGCGCGCTGCTGCGCCGAGCCCGCGCCACGGAGACATCCCCGCGCAAGATCGTCGTGGGCGGACTCGAGATCCTCCCCGAGGCCGCGAGCGTCACGAAGAACGGCGAGCCGGTTCACCTGACCAAGACCGAGTTCAAGCTGCTCCTCGCACTGGCCTCGAGGCCGAACCAGGTGTTCACACGCGAGGTGCTCCTCCAGCAGGTGTGGGAGTACGACTACTTCGGGGACTCGAGGCTCGTCGACGTCCACGTGAGAAGGCTCCGGTGGAAGATCGAGGACGATCCGAGGAACCCGGAGATCGTCCAGACGGTCCGGGGCCTCGGCTACAAGGTGGCGACGTAGTGGACAAGCCCCGGCGCCACGGGCTCAGCCTCCGCATCCGCATCACGCTCGCGTTCGTAGGCGCCGCGCTCCTCGTCTCCGCTCTGGTCGCGATCACGACGTACGTGCTCGCCGAGGACTACCTGCTGAGCCGCCGCGTGGACGACGCGGTCCAGCAGAGCCTGGCGAACATGCGGTTCACGGTTGAGGAGCTCACCCAGCTCCAAGCGGAGGCCGAGGAAGAGGGCGTCCTCGAGGAGTTCGCCTCCGACCTGGTGGACAGGCTCCAGGCCCGAGGCGCGCAGGAGGTCCTGCTCATCACTCCGGGCGGCGACCCGCTGTCCTCGTCCTTCGGGCTTGACATCCGCGAGGTCCCCGCTTCTCTCGCCCGTGCGGTCGAGGGAGGCAGGGTCGGCTACGCGTTCACCGGCAGGGCTCCCCGACAGATCGTGTTCGGCTCCGTCGTCCCCAACCACGGGTTCGACGCCTACTTCTTCTACCCACTCGGGGACCTCGACCAGACCCTTCTGATCCTGCTCCGTGTCCTCGTCGGTGTGTCGATCGCGGCCGTCGTGCTCGCGGTTCTTGTGGGAAGC
>JBOGVX010000186.1:0-7025 GCA_050693165.1 Actinomycetota bacterium
ACCCCGGGCTGCTGGTCCGACCCCGGCTCGGGAGCGGGCCCCACGCCGGGACCGGTCCCACCGCATGCCACCAGGACCAGGAGGAGCAACAGCGCAGGCACCAGTCGCCTCACGACGCGAGCATACGCCCGCACGGCTCGCTGACCGGTGGTCAATCGGCGTAAGATCAGGCTCCGCCCAGCGTTCCCAGGAGGCCCAGATGCGCGAGTACGGCCTGTTCATCGACGGAGAGTTCGGCCCCTCCGAGTCCGGAGAGACGATCGACGCCCTGGACCCGTCCACCGGTGAGGTCGTCGCCAAGGTAGCCAACGGCAGCACCGCGGACATGGACCGCGCGATCGCGGCCGCGCGAAAGGCTTTCGACGAGGGTCCCTGGCCCGGGATGGATCCGAAGGACCGCGCGAAGGTCATGCTCGACGTCTGGGAGAAGCTCGCGGAGAAGGCCGGCGAGATCGGGGGGCTTGAGACCGCCGACGCCGGCCATACGATCCGTAACTCCTCGCTGTTCAGCATCCCCTACGCGAACGAGTACTGGCGCTACCTCGCCGAGGCCGGCGGGAAGCTGAGCTACACGGAGCCCGTTCCGAAGTACTCCTTCCCGGCTGAAGCGTGGGAGTTCGTGGAGCGCGTTCCGTTCGGCGTGTGCGGCCAGATCATCCCGTGGAACTTCCCGTACATGATGGCCATCTGGAAGATCGCGCCGGCGATCGCGACCGGCAACACCGTCGTGCTGAAGCCGGCGCTGGAGACGCCGGTCACCGCGATGGCGCTCGCCGAGGTGATCGCGGAGTCCGACATCCCTCCCGGCGTGGTCAACGTGGTTCCCGCCGACGGGCCCGGCCCGGGCGAGGCGCTCGTCTCAGACCCGCGAGTCGACAAGGTGGCCTTCACGGGCTCGACCGAGGTCGGGCGGCGGATCATGCAGCTCGCGTCCTCGACGATCAAGTACGTGACGCTCGAGCTGGGCGGCAAGGGACCGAACATCCTCCTCGACGATGCAGACCTCGACGTCGCGGTGCCCGGCTCGATGTGGGCGATGTACCTGCACTCGGGTCAGATCTGCCACGCGGGCACCCGGCTCCTCGTTCCGGCGTCCCTTTACGACGAGGTGCTGTCCCGGGTCGTCGAGCTGGCCGAGGGATTCAAGGTCGGCCCCGCGGCGGACTACGAGTCGGACCTCGGCCCGGTCGTGAACCAGACGCAGCTCGACACGATCGAGCGGTACGTCGAGCTCGGCCAGCAGGAGGGCGCGAAGCTGCTCACCGGTGGCGAGCGACTGACCGGCGGCGAGTACGACAAGGGCTTCTTCTTCCAGCCGACAGTGTTCGCCGACGTGGACAACTCGATGAAGATCGCGCAGGAGGAGATCTTCGGGCCGGTCCTCACGGTGCTGAAGTACGAGGGCGTCGATGACGCGATCCGAATGGCCAACGACTCGATCTACGGCCTCTCGGCGGGTGTCTGGTCGCGAGACACCTCGCGAGCGCTCGCGACCGGCCGTCGTCTGCGCGCCGGCACCGTTTGGATCAACGACTGGCACCTGGTCTCGCCCGCGGCGCCTTTCGGCGGTTTCGGCCAGTCCGGCGTGGGACGCGAGCACGGCGAGTGGGGCCTGAAGAACTACCTCGACGTCCGTTACATGCACGTCAGCCAGACCACGTCGAAGGATCAGAAGTTCTGGTTCCAGGTCCTCGGGCTGTAGCGAAGCTACTGAGCTTCGGCTGACGGCCCGCGGGCCGAAAGCGCAACCGTTGTGAGGTCGGAGCGCATGGCGTCGAGCCGCACCTCGATCTGCTCGAAGCGACGGTCGACCTGCTCGAAGCGACGGTCGACCTGCTCGAAGCGGCGGTCGACCTGCTCGAAGCGGCGGTCGACGTCACGCTCGAACCTGCGCATCTGGAGTGATAGGAGAAGGCCGATCGCGGCCAGTACGAGCGCGTTAACAGTCGTGTCCAACAGATCCATCTCTTTCCCTTCCGGGGGAGGAAGGCCGATCAGTCCCACTGATGCTACCGCAGGCCACTGACATCGACCCTCGGGCTATGCTCGATGGGATGAAGGTCGAGCCCACGCGAGCCGCGGAGGCGACCGTTCGAAGGGTCGCGGAGAGCGGGCGAGAGGACCTGGTCATGATCCTCGGCACCGGGTGCTGCGACTCGACCGCGCCCTTCCTGTACGACCGCTACATCCCGGGACCGGACGCGGTGGAGGTCGGCGAGATCGCGGGCGTGCGAGTTCTCGCCCACGGCTGGCTGGCGAAGCTGTACGAGAGCGGCGACGGGCTGATCCTCGACGTCGACGAGGGGGTTCGTTCCGACTCGTTCTCGCTCGAGAGCGAGTACGAGTGCCGCTTCACCTTGAGGGTCAAGGCATCAGCCCGGCAGATCTAGGCACCCGGACCGGGGCCGGAGCCACCGAGCGGATCGAGCTCATCCACGCGAGGCCGCCGGCGCCAAGCCACGGGATCAGCATCATCGAGACCGGCACGACACGTCGTACCTGACTCTCCACCTCGTCAGCGGCCTGCAACGCCGATGCGTAGACGAGGTACTTCTCCCAGACGATGACGCCGAGGGCCGGAGCGTCGTCCATGTCGGCATGCGATACGAGGAAGCGCCTGAAGGCGGCCCACCTTGCGAGACGCTCGCGGAAAGCCTCCGGGACCCGGTAGGGCATCAGCCGCGATGCAAGCAGCCCACCGATGATGCAGACCGCAGCCAGCATCCAGTTGAAGGCCCCCGAGCCGACTACCGTGACGACTACCCCGCCGAGGATGCCTACGAGCGTCGCGAGCTTCGACGTCCAGCCACGACTCTGACGAGCGAGCGGCACGAAGGTCCGCATCGCCCACCCGACCATCCCCGCGATCGTCATCGCGGGGCCGCCCGCTCCGCTCATCTGTGTTGTCACCATGCCTAGCATGACCTTCGTGCGAAGCCCGCCGGCCCATCCGGCAAACGCGCCGCGGCCGGACGCGGTCGCGATCTCGGTCAACGTTCGCGGGCCCGAGCCGCCGGCGAACAGGAACTGGACGAATCCCGCGTCGACGGGCTCGGGCTGTTTCCGGAGCGAGACGCTCAGGTCCTTGGGCTTGCTGACCGGCCCGATCGCCTGGATCTCGATGACCCCCTCTTGAGCGAGATGTAGCAGCTCGGTCTGGTACAGCGCTCGCTGGGTGAACGGATCGAATACGCCGGTCGCCGCGAGCAGGGGAGACTGACGCTTGAAGCTCCCCCAAAGCACGGCGAGCTCGGCGGGATGGATCTCTTCCGGTGGCTCCTGCAGGATCTCGGGAACCCCGGGGACGCCGTGGCCTCGGGCCCTGCCGACCAGCAGCGCGAGGATCAGGAGAGTCGCTCCGGTGATCGCGAATGCCACGCTAGCCGGCGCCGCCACCCGTGCCGCCCCCTCCTCCACCGCCGCCAGAGCTGAAGCCGCCGCCGCCTCCGCTGCTCGAGCTGAACGAGCCGATGCTGCTGCCGCCACTGATGCTCGTGTGAACCGCGGCGGATGCTGCGCTGTGGACGGGAACAGTGTTGAACGTGTGGATGAAGGAGAGCCCGCTAACACCCGACGGTGCGCCCTTCCATGGACTCGGGAGCTCCTGCTCGGGGATGAGCGCCTTGACCTGCTTCTCGACCTCGTCGGCGACGCCGAGAGCGGTTGCGTAGACCAGATACTGCTCCCAGATGACCACCGCGAGGGCCGGCGCTTCAGGAAGTGAGGAGAACTTCTGGAGGAACCTGCGGAACGCCCGCCACTTCGCGACGCGCTCGCGCGCGGCCTCGCCGATCCGAGGACGGATGAGGATGTGAGCGATCGCCATCCCCACCAGCGAGATCGGGATGAGGATCAGCCCGATCGGGCTGTTCACCAGCGCCGACATCAGTACTCCCCCCACGAGTCCGGCTATCCCGATCAAGGTCGTCGTCAGCGACTCCCAACGCAGCTCCGGAACGAGGCCGCGCAGCATGCTCTTCCCGGAGGTGTCCACGACCTCCCACCACTCGCGCAGCTGTTTCTTGCGCTCGCCCTTCGGCTTCAACGAGCTCAGCGCGATGTCGTCGTCGGTCTTGTCCGGGAACAGGAACTCGAGGAACTCGAGGTCCTTGGGCTCGGCGTTCTTCAGATCCTTCATGCGAACGCGGAAGTCCGCCGGGTCGGAGACGGGCCCGACGGCCTGCAGCTCGATGGCGCCGATGTGCGCGAGGTGCAGCATCTGGGTCCGATAGACGTTCGACATCCCGAACCGCCCGCTCGCGCCGGCCCACAGTTGCGCGAGCTCAACGGGATGGATGTCCTCGGGCGGAGACTGCAACGTCTTCGGGACACCGCGAACGCGGTCGCGGATCCGCGAGATCGGCGGCAGCAGGACGAATGCCGTAAGGGTCACGCCGATCCAACCCCATAGGATCCGCTTCCTCCGCTCGTATCCGGCCTCGATCGCGAGCAGTGCCCTGCGCTGTGCGTTCGCGGCCTCGGCCAGCGTTGCCTCGGTCGAGGCGATCTGGTCCCGCATCGGGGCGGGCACCTGGTACGCGAGCGGCACTACGGTCTCGGGGAATAGGATCGAGCCCTCGACGAATGTGAACGCTGGCAGCTCCCTTACGTCGAGCGTCACGGTCTGAGGATCGGGAAGGCGCACCTCACCTCCCAGGGTTCCGTGGCCCCACGCCTGCATCTCGCCGAGGTTGAGAGGCCGGGTCTCGACGGCCGCGGATGGTGGCGTCTCAGGACAGACCTCGCCGGGCCGCTCGACCGAGGTAGTCGCCGCGCCCGGCAGGTGCAGTCGGACGAAAGCGTGCTCGGTGGGAACGTCCCAACCGGTGCCGATGAACTGCCAGTTGAGATGGGCGGCGTCCGCCCAGACGTCCACAGCGCAGCGGGCCGTGTAGCTGATCGTGAACGTGCGTTCCTCGTCCTCGGCGGCGAAGCCCCACTGTCCATTGAACTGGTACGAGGTCGAGCCACTTTCGTCGACCTGGAGCTCGCGGCCGCCCTCTCTAACGGTGAAGTTCTGGATGCGCTCGACGGGCCAGTCGACGGTGAAGAACGCGAACGAGAACTCGCCCTCGAAGTCGAACGTTCGCTTCTCGACCAGGTCGAGAGAGCCGTCCGGCTGCAGGGTCGCGTCGATCCTGACCTCGGGGAACTCATAGGACTTCTGGGAGACGGCGATCCAGATCGGGATCCCGATCGGCAGGACTATGGCTGCGAGAACGACGAGCAGGATCAGCCACCCGACCCAACCCGGCAACCCGGTCTTGCTCGCCATCAGCCGGCTCCCCCTCCCGTACCGCCGCCGCCTCCACCGCCACCGCCGCTGAAGCCCCCGCCTCCGCCGCCGCCTCCTGACGACCCGCTGCCCCAGCCGCTGGACCATCCGACGGCGGTGGCCGCGTTCGAGGCAACGTGTGATGGCGAGGAACCGATGGAGTGATGGTAGAAGTTGTAGCCGTCGACGCCGCTGGGAGCACCCGGCCAGGGCTCCGGGAGACGCTCGGCCGGGACCAGCGCGCGGACCTGCTTCTCGACCTCGTCGGCAACACCGAGTGCCGTCGCGTAGACCAGGTAGTGCTCCCAGATCGTCACGGCCGCCGCCGGCGCGTCCTCGAACGTCTGGAACTCCGTGAGGTACCGGCGGAACGCGGTCCACTTCGCCAGGCGCTCGCGGAGCTCGGCGGGAAGGCGCGAAGGCATCAGCCGCTTGGTCACCAGGAACCCGACGACGGCCAGGGGGATCAGCCCGGCGGCCAGCGGACCCACGAAGCCGTCGAACAGGATCGGGCCTTCGTGGAACCCGATCGACCGCCAGTACCCGTACGCCCCAACCCCGAGCGCGCCGAGGAATGCCGCGGTCGACTCGATGCGGGTCCGGCCCTTGACCACTGCCTCGACCTTCTTCTTGGTGCGAGCGCCCACGCGCTTCCACCAGGAGGTGAGCCTGTCTCGCCTCGAGCCCTTCGCCTTGATCTCCTCGAGCAAGATCGGGCCCTTGCCGTTCTCCGCGAAGAGGAACGAGACGAACTCGGTGTCGAGCTCGCCGGGCTGCTTCACCAGCCGCAGCTGGAAGTCGTCGGGATCGGAGACCAGGCCGACCGGGATCACCTCGATCGTGCCGTTCTGGACGAGGTGCAGGAGCTGGGCCCTGTAAGCGGTCTTGGGCGAGAGCGAACCTCGAGAGGTGGACCAGAGCACCGCGAGCTCGACGGGGTGGATGTCCTCCGGCGGCTCCTGCAGATGCCTGGGCACGTCGGGGACACGGTCCCGCCGCCGCGCAACGACCAACATCGCGATCAGGAACGCGGGAAAGAGGAAGAACAGCACCCACGTGAACGCCGTCTCGAGGTCGTGTCTTCGGCGGAGATCGTTGGTCTCCTCGGCCAGGCGCCGCTCTTCCGCCAGGATCGACCCAAGGCTCCTCCCCGATTCGAGCGGCGCGAACGGAACGGACTGGTTCGGGAACACGATCGAGCCCTCGACGAACGACGCGGGCTTCAGGTCGCGGACGATCAGCTCGACCGTCTGCGGGTCGGGGATCCGGACCTCGCCGGCGAGCGGGCCATGGCCCCAGGCCCGGATCTCGCCCTCGTTCAAGGGCCGGGTGGAGCTGATCTGTCCGGCCGCTTGCGGGCACGCCCCGCCGGGGCGAGGCGTCTTCCTCGCGGCCGGCGGCAGATGGACGCGGACGCGCAGCAGGTCCGTCTCCTTCTCCCACGTTCGGCCGACGAACTGCCAATTGAGGTGAGCCGTGTCCCGGTAGACGTCGACCGCGCACAGGGCGACGTAGTGGATGTCGAACGTCCTGCTCTCGTTGTGCGCATCGAACGTCCAGTCGGCTCGCGTTCCACCGCCCTCCGCGATAGGCGCGATGAGGAACGGCCGGCCGTTCTCCGAAATCGTGAACTCCTGCAGCAGGTGGGGCGGCCAGTCAACCGTGAAGTAGGCGAACGAGAAGTCGCCCTCGAAGGCGAAGGTCCGGCGCTCGTCGAGCACCAGGGCTCCGTCGGGCCGAACGGTGGCGT
>JBOGVX010000187.1:0-3760 GCA_050693165.1 Actinomycetota bacterium
AGTAGGCGAACAGACGGCGGGGACCGGAGATGCCCTTGAGCTCGTGCTCGCCGCGGTCACGGCACGGCTACATGTGGGCGATCAGCTGCTCGACCCGTTCGTCCTTCGACCGGAACGGGTCCTTGCACAGCACCGTGCGCTGAGCCTGATCGTTCAGCTTGAGGTGCACCCAGTCCACCGTGTAGTCGCGGCGTCGCTGCTTCGCCTGGCGGATGAACTCGCCACGTAGCTTGGCTCGCGTCGTCTGCGGAGGGTCGTGCATGGCCTTCTGTACGGTCCGCTCGGTCACGATCCGATCCATCTTCCCCTTGCGCTCGAGCAGGTAGTAGAGGCCGCGCTCACGGTTCACGTCATGGTAGGCCAGATCCATCAGGGCCACCTTCGGATGCGAGAGCGGGTAGCCGTGCTTCTGCCGGTAGGCGCGGATGAGGAAGTACTTCGAGACCCAGTCGATCTTCGAGCGAAGCCCGTCGAGCTCGCCGGCCCTGAGGGCCTTCAGTGTCCCTTCCCACTCGGTCAGCAGGACCTGAGCGTCCCCCGTGATGCCCTTGTGATCCACGAAGCGCAGCGCTCTCTCCAGGTACTGCTCCTGGATGTCCAGCGCCGACATCTCGCGGCCGTTGGCGAGCCGCACTTTCTTGCGGCAGGTGATGTCGTGGCTGATCTCGCGGATCGCCCGGATCGGGTTCTCGAGGGTCAGGTCCCTCATCACCGTGTTCTCCTCGACCATCCTGAGAACGATGTCGGTGATCCCGACCTTGAGGTACGTCGTGAACTCGCTCATGTTCGAGTCGCCGACTATCACGTGGAGCCGACGATACCTCTCGGCGTCGGCGTGAGGCTCGTCTCGCGTGTTGATGATCGGTCGCGACCGCGTCGTCGCCGACGAGACGCCCTCCCAGATGTGCTCGGCCCGTTGGGATAGGCAGTACTGGGCACCGCGCGGTCCGTGGAGCACCTTGCCGGCGCCCGCGAAGACCTGACGTGTCACGAAGTACGGGATCAGCACCTCGGCCATGCGCGCGAACTCGCCCTGCCGTGCCACTAAGTAGTTCTCGTGGCAGCCGTACGAGTTGCCGGCCGAGTCGGTGTTGTTCTTGAAGAGGTAGACGTCCCCCGAGATGCCCTCCTCGTGCAGCCGTAGCTCCGCGGCTCCGAGGAGCGCCTCGAGAACCCGCTCCCCCGCCTTGTCGTGCGCTACCAGGTCGAGGACCGAGTCGCACTCGGGCGTGGCGTACTCGGGATGCGATCCGACGTCGAGGTAGAGCCTGGCGCCGTTCTCGAGGAAGACGTTGGAGGAACGTCCCCAATGGACGACGCGGCGGAACAGATAGCGGGCGACCTCATCGGGCGACAGTCGCCGTTGGCCTCGGAACGTGCAAGTCACCCCGTACTCATTCTCGAGGCCGAATATGCGCCTCTCCACGAGCTCAGTGTAGGCCTCTGGCAGGCGATAACTGCCCAAGCTCTCTCAGTTACCTACGTCCAGCGTGGGTTTCTGAGAGAGCTTGATGCTCGAGCGTCAGCCGAGGAGGGTTGCGAGCTCCTCGTCGGGGATGCGGTAGAACTTGCGGCGCTTACGGTTGCGGTCCAGAACCGCGACCTCTATACGCGCCGGGGTGACCTCTTCGCCGTTCTCGTTCTGGGACTTGATCGTGTCCCTGCCGAGCTTCAGGGCGTCCGACAGAGACATCTCGTTGCTGTATCCGGCGCGCAGGCGGTCCGCCAGGTCCTCGGACTGGCCTCCCATGGCAACGAAACCGTCCTCGTCGGTCACGCTGCCGTCGTAGAGGATCTGGAAGAGCTCGTTGTTCTCGGGACGGTCGCCCACCTGCGCGACGAGCAGCTCGACCTCGTAGGGCTTCATCTCCTGCGTGAAGATGTTGGCCAGGCCCTGCGAGTAGGCGTTGGCGATGCTCTTCGCCGTCACGTCCTCGCGGCCGTAGGAGTAGCCGCGGAGATCCGCGAGGCGGACGCCCGCTATGCGAAGGTTCTCGAACTCGCTGTACTTGCCGACCGCGGCGAACGCGATCCTGTCGTAGAGCTCGGAGATCTTGTAGAGGTGAGTCGAGGGGTTGTCGGCGATGAACAGGATCCCGTCCGCATACTCGAGAGCGACCACCGGCTTGCCGCGAGCGATCCCTTTCTGGGCGTAGTCGGAGCGGTCCTTCATCAGCTGTTCCGGCGCGACGTAGAAGGGCATCGGCATCAGCCGTTCTCCCTTCTTCCGAGCACTGCCTGGAACGCCGCCTTCACATCGTCCTTCGGTGCTTCGTTCACACCCTCGGAGGTTGCGAGGAACACCGAGGGGAAGATGTCGCGGGTCGGGTCCGGTCCCCCCGTTGCGACGTCGGCCTCGCCTGCGTCCACCAAGGCCTCGACGGCGGCCTCGATCGCCGCATTCTTGTCGAGGCCAGGGCTCCACCTCTTCTTGAGGCTGGCCTTCGCGTCTCGCCCTCCCGAGCCGGTCGCGTTGTAGTCGGTCTCCTCGTACCTGCCACCGATCGCGTCGTAGCGGAAGATGCGGCCCTCGTTCCGCGCGGTGTCGTAGCCCGCGTAGATGGGGACAACGACCAGGCCCTGCATGATCAGCGCGAAGGAGGCTCTCAACAGCTGCGCCAGGCGGTTCGCCTTGCCCTCAAGGGAGAGCGTTTCCCCCTCGACCTTCTCGTAGTGCTCGAGCTCGACCTGGAACAGGCGGACCGTCTCTATGGCCTGGCCCGCGACGCCTGCGATGCCCACCACCGAGTACTCGTCCGCCTGGAAGACTTTGTCCATACGGCTGTCCGCGATGTAGTAGCCCTCGGTCGCGCGGCGGTCCCCTGCCATGACCACGCCGTCGGCGTACCGGAGAGCTATGACCGTCGTCCCGTGAGACGACAGGGAGGCCGCGTCACCGGATCCCGCAGGTACGTTCGCGTTTCCGAACGGCTCCGCCCCCATGCTGCGGACGAGGTTCAGGAAGCTGGGGTCGGCTCCGAAGCTCGGACGATCCCCTGTCATTCGCCGCCCTTCTGGACGTACGACTTGATGAACTCCTCGGCGTTCTCCTCGAGCACCTCGTCGATCTCGTCGAGGATCTCGTCCATCTCCTCCTTCAGCTTCTCCCCCTTGGCCGCGGCCGAGGTCTGGCCGGCCTCACCTTCGCCGCCCTCGCCGGCTTTCTTCTGGACCCGCTTCTGCTCCGGCAATGCCTTCACCCTCCTCTCGAACGGGGATCCGACCGATATTGTAGGCCGCCCCCTGTCCGAGGTGTCCGTCCCGAGCTCCCCGGCTCCGTGGATTCCCTTATGTCAGGGCCGGGACGGGTCCGGGAGCTGGGGTGAAGCCAGGGAGCATGATCCGGAAGGTCGTGCCCACGCCTGGAGCGCTGGTCGCCTCGATGATGCCCCCATGAGCGTCGATGATCGCCTTCACGATGGCCAGCCCCAGCCCGGTCCCACCCCGGGCGCGGTCGCGGTCCCGATGCACCCGGGTGAAACGATCGAAGATGCGGTCGAGGTCATGCGGCGGGATCCCGGCGCCCGTGTCCGACACCTCGATCACCGCCCGGCCCATGTCGGCACCTCCCCGGAAGGTGATCTCGTCGCCGGTTCCCGTGTAGCGGAGGGCGTTCTCCACGAGGGCGTCCAGGGCGATCGACAAGCGCTCCTCGTCGGCGGGGAAACGGCCGTCCCCGTCGATCTCGACCCCCCCCCGCCGAGGGGCGGTGGCGCTCCAGCGGTTCACAGCGCCCACGATAAGCGGCCCCACCGAGAGC
>JBOGVX010000188.1:0-6865 GCA_050693165.1 Actinomycetota bacterium
GAGCCGAGCAGCGGCGCCAGGGGAGGCAGATCTGCAACGGAGTTCAGGCCCAGCCGCTCGAGGAACTCGGGCGTCGTCCCGTAGAGGATTGGACGCCCCGGACCCGGATCGTGTCCCACCTCGGCCAGGAGCCCACGGTCCACCAACGCCTTCAGCACGCCCTCCGTGTTGACTCCCCTGATCGCCGAGACCTGATGCCGCGTCACGGGCTGCTTATAGGCAACGATCGCGAGCGTCTCCAGCGCCGCCTTCGTCATCCTGCTGTGACGCGACGACATGACGAAGCGCTCGACCGCGGGGGCCGTGTCGGGGTGTGTGTACAGCCGCCACCCGCCGGCGACCTGGCGGAGCGCCAGGCCCGAGCCCGAGCGCTCGTACCCGGATGCGAGCTCCTCGAGAAGCCCCTCGACGATGGTTCGGTCCAGCTCCAGCACCTGCGCGAGAGACACTGAGGTGACCGGCTCGTCCGCGACGAAAAGCATCGCTTCGAGAGAGCGCAGCCGCTCGTCGCGCGGGGTCTCCGGAATGCTCATCCCTCCCACCTCACCTCGATGTCGCCGAACGTGACCGCCTGCGTCAGCTCGACCCGGCCCTGCGAATGGAGCTCCAGCACCGCGAGGAATCGCACGACGACGTCGATGCGCTCGCGGCAGTCCTTGACCAGGTCGCGGAACCGTGCGTCTCCCCCCGTTGTGAGCTGTCGCTCGACGGTTCCGAGTGCTTCCCGAACCGAAGCTCGGATGGGCGCCACATGGGAGAGGTCGACCGTCGGGACTCGCAGCAGCGAGGCAGCGGCCTCCGCGAGATCCTCGGGCACGACCTTTTCCATCGGGTCCGGGTAAAGGTGCGCGAACTCCTCCAGCGGGCCGGCCTCACGCGGGTGATACAGGGCACTCTCCCGCAGCCGTTGCTGTATCAGCCGAGCGATCTTGCGGAACGCCGAGAGCTCGAGGCTTCGGGCGAAGGCCAGATCGGGCGAGCCACCCAGCAGGTCCTCCTCGTCGGGCTCGCGGTCGGTCGGGAACAGGCGTCCAACCTTCAGCTCGAGCAGGACGGCGCAGATCGCCAGGAACCAGGTGGCCTCCTCGAGGGTCCAGCCCTCGGCCTCATCGGCTCGAGCCAGGAAGTCCTCGGTGACCCTAGAGACCGGGACGTCGCACACGTCGACCTTGCGATCGAGGATCAGCTCCGCGAGCAGGCGAAACGGGCCTCGGAAGACCGGTAGCTCGACGGGAAACTCCCCCACACGCGTGCTCGCGTGCTCTTCAACCATCGAGCCCATCGTATCGGTGCCCCGGGGGGGCCTCAATCATGCTCAGCCAACGAGCAGGGTCAGGAGCCCCTCGACCACCGGGCCCACGATCGCGAATATCGCGCCGGGGAAGAGGAAGAAGACGACGAGCATGAACAGGGCGCCGTAGGGCTCCCAGGACCTGTAGACCTCGCGGGCTCTGGGGGGGAGGAACCTCGCGAGCACCTTGGAGCCGTCCAGAGGAGGGATCGGCATGATGTTGAACACTGCCAGGATCACGTTCATCAAGGTGAACACCGTCAGGAACCCCGCCAGGATCCCGAGCTCGTCGGTGATCACCCCCACGGCCGACAGGCCGAAGGTTCGAAGCACCTCGCCGATACCGGGCGCTGCAAGACGCAGGCCGAGAGCACCCACCACGGCGAGTGCCAGGTTCGTCAGCGGGCCTGCCAGCGCGATCGTCATCATCTGCCTGTCGGGTTGGCGGAGGTTCTGCGTGTTGATCGGCATCGGCTTCGCGTAGCCGAACACGGGCCCTCCCCTCCCGAACAGGTACGGGAGCAGCAGCAATCCCGGAAGGATCAGGGTCCCGAACGGATCGACGTGCTTGACCGGGTTCAGAGTTAGGCGCCCCATCAGCCTCGGCGTCGTATCTCCCATCCTGTCGGCGACGAGGCCGTGGGCCAGCTCGTGCAGGACGATGGCCGGGACCAGAGTCGCCAGGAAGAAGGCGACGGTGAGCGGGTCGAAGCTAGTCACCGTGCCAACCGTAGACGAGCGGAGGCGGCTCGACCCCGGAGTCGGTCAAAGAGATCGCCTCGACGACCCGCCGTGCGGCGACCTCGGCCCAGTCTCGATCCCTCGCGTGCACCTCCCCGATGGGCTCGCCCGCATCCAGCGTGTCGCCGATCTTGGCGTGGAGAACGATGCCGACGGCCGGGTCGATCGGGTCCTCCTTCCGCGCCCGCCCGGCGCCGAGATCTCGTGCCGCTCGACCGATGGCCTCGGCATCGATGGCGACGATGACACCGGCTACCTCGAGCTCGATGGGCAGCCGCTCCGGCGCGGACGGGAGGACGGATCCGGGATCATCCACCACGCGAGGATCTCCACCCTGCGCCTCGACCATGAGACGGAACCTCTCGAGCGCGTCGCCAGAAGCGAGCGCACGCTCCGCCCTCGACCGAGCCTCCTCCTCCGAAACGCCGATCAACGACCTCTGGGCCTGAACCGCTATCTCGATCGTCAGCTCCCTGAGCCTCCCACTCCGCTCTCCGCGAAGGACGTCGATCGCCTCGACGACATCCAGGGCGTTGCCGATCGCATCGCCCAGCGGCTGAGACATGTCGGTGACGGCCGCCGAGCAAGCGCGGCCCCATTCCTTCGCTATCGCCAGGCAGGTCTCCGCGAGCTCCGTCGCGGCCTCGGGGGTCTTCATGAACGCTCCGCTCCCGGCCTTGACGTCGAGAAGGATCAGATCGCTCCCGACGGCGAGCTTCTTGCTCATCACGCTGGCAGCGATCATCGGGAGGCTCTCGATGGTCGCGGTCTCATCGCGCAGCGCGTAGAGCTTGCCATCGGCGGGAACCAGGTCATTCGACTGCGCGGCGACCGCACAGCCGACGCTCTCGACCTGTCGCGTGAGCTCCTCGGGTGTGAGATCGGTTCGCAGGCCCGGTATCGACTCGAGCTTGTCGAGCGTGCCACCGGTGTGCCCGAGTCCCCTGCCCGAGAGCTTGGCCGCGGCCATCCCCAGCGAAGCCACGAGCGGTGCGAACACGAGCGTGACGCCGTCGGCGACACCCCCGGTCGAATGTTTGTCGACCTTCGGGCGCGAGATGCCGTCGAGCGAGAGGTTGATCCCCGAATCAACCATCGCGCGAGTCAGCGTATGGGTCTCCCCCCGATCCAGCCCGCGGGTGAAGACCGCCATCAGGAAAGCCGCCACGAGCGCGTCGGACACCTCGCCACGCGCGTAGCCGAGAACGATCGCCGCCATGTCATCGGCCGACAGGGTTCCGCCGTCCCGTTTGCGGGTGACGATCTCGCGGAGATCGGTCATCAGCCGAGCCCGAGGGCGGCGGCGAAGCTCTCGCCGGCGAGCCCGTTCCCCGGCTCGGCACCGAGGACCACGGCGACCGTTGCACCCAGGTCCGCGAACGTCTCTCGAGTTCCGAGCTCGACAGGATCCGCGTCGGCCAGCGCGCGGCCGGCAACTAGGAGCGGGACGTGCTCCCGTGTGTGGTCGGTGGACTCGTCGGTCGGATCGCAGCCGTGGTCTCCGGTGAGTAAGAGCAGGCCGTCACCCACACCTTCGATGAGGTCGGGAAGTCGCGCATCGAAAGCCTCCACGCATCGCGCGTATCCGTGCGGGTCGTTCCTGTGCCCGTAATTAGTGTCGAAGTCGACGAGATTCGTCACGACCAGCATGTCGGCGCCGCGGCCCAGGTACTCGATGGTCAGGTCGATCCCGTTGTCGTTCGACTCGGAATGACGGCTCTCCGTCAGGCCCCTTTCCGCGAAGATATCCGGGATCTTTCCGACGCCGTAGACCGCCATGCCCGCTTCCTTGACACGCTCCAGGTAGGTCGGCCTGAAGGGCTCAACCGAGAAGTCCCGGCGCTCGTGGGTTCGCGTGAACGAGCCCGGCTCGCCCACGAACGGTCTCGCGATCACGCGCCCGACGCTGTGCTCGCCGTCCAGGATCCCCCTCGCTATACGGCACCACTCGTACAGCCGGTCGAGTGACACTTCACCCTTGTGCGCGGCTATCTGGAACACGCTGTCGGCGCTCGTGTAGACGATCGGACGGCCCGTTCGCACGTGCTCCTCGCCGAGCCGCTCGATGATCTCCGTCCCCGACGCGGGCGTGTTGCCGAGGACCTTCAGCCCTATCGCTTCCTCGAATGGCCGGATGACCTCCGGCGGGAAGCCATCCGGAAAGGTGGGGAACGGCTGGTCGACGATCAGCCCGCCGATCTCCCAGTGGCCGGTGGTCGTGTCCTTTCCGGCGGACCGCTCCCGCATCTTGCCGTGGGCCGTTCCCCTAACGGCGGACCGCCCCAGCCCCTGCACGTCGGTCAACATCCCCAGCCCGAACGATGCGAGGTTGGGAGCCTCGATACCTCCGACAGTCCTGGCGGTATTGCCGAGGGTGTTCGCGCCGAGATCCCCGTAGTCGGCCGCGTCGGGGGCCTCGCCGACCCCGAAGGAGTCGCAGATGAGCAGAAGGACCTTCACGGGGCGGTGCGCCCCGTCACCTCGTGGCGGCCCCGGTCAGCTTCTTGCGCCGGGCGCGAGGGTGGGCGTCGAAGTAGACCTCGCGAAGACGATCCTTCGTAACGAGCGTGTAGATCTGTGTCGTCGCCACGCTCGCGTGACCGAGCAGCTCCTGCACGACCCGAACGTCCGCACCGCCCTCGAGCAGGTGGGTGGCGAAGGAGTGGCGCAGCATGTGCGGCGTCACGCGCTTGCGGATGCCGGCCCTTTTCGCCTGAGCCTTGATGATGTTGGTCGCTCCTTGTCGCGTCAGTCGACCACCTCGCTGGTTCAAGAAGAGCGCCCCGCCCGACCTGGAAGAGGCGAGCGTCGGCCTTCCACGGACCAGATAGGCCTCGACTGCCCTGGTCGCGTACCGACCGAGAGGAACCACGCGCTCCTTGGACCCCTTTCCGAGGGCCCGCACACTCCCCTCATCGAGATCCACGTCGTCGACGTCGAGCCCGACCAGCTCCGATATGCGCAGGCCAGCGCCGTAGAGCGTCTCGAGGATGGCTCGATCCCGGAGCGTCGCCGGCTTGCCGTCGTCGCCGGGGGCCGCGACCAGAGCGCCGACCTCGTCGACGGTCAGCGGCCGTGGCAGGTTCCTGGGAACCTTGGGTCGCGTGACTCCCTCGGCGGGATCATCGTCGGCATCTCCCTCGCGGACGAGGAATTTATGGAACGAGCGCACCGCGGCGAGCGTCCGGGCAACTGAAGCTGGCCTGTAGGGCTTGCCGGGCTCGTACTCGGACTCGGAGAGATCCTGGATGAAGGAGGCGATCTCCGGCTCACCCACCAGTGCCGGGTTTCGCCTGCCGTGCTGGCGGAGGAACTCGACGTACCGAATCAGATCGCGCCGATATGCCTCGATCGTGTTTCCAGATAGGCCACGCTCCACGCTCAGATGGTCGAGGAACCTCTCGACGTGTGTGCTTAGCCCCACCTCAGCCGCCGGACCGCTCGTTCACGATGAACGAGGATACCCGCGGCTCTCAGGTCGCGGCTGCGTGTTCGGGCTGGCGACGCCGGGCTACCGCCGCGCCGACGAAATCGCGATACAGAGGGTGCGGACGGGTCGGTCGGGACTTCAGCTCAGGATGGAACTGCCCGGCGACGAAGAACGGGTGATCGGGCAGCTCGATGATCTCGACGAGTCGCCCATCGGGGGACATGCCGGAGAACACCATCCCGTGCTTCGTTAGTACCTCGTGGTAGGCGGGGTTCACCTCGTACCGGTGACGGTGTCGCTCGTACACGACCTCGGCGTTGTCGTAGGCCTTGGCGGCGATCGTTCCGGGAACCAGGTGGCAGGGCTGTGCGCCCAGACGCATAGTCCCGCCCATGTCGGTGACGTTCTTCTGTTCCGGCAGCAGGTCGATCACCGGATCCTCGCACGTGGGGTCGAACTCAGTGGAATTCGCGCCCTCGAGCCCGCAGACGTCGCGCGCGAACTCGATGACTGCGCACTGCAGGCCGAGGCAGATACCGAGGAACGGGATCCCACGCTCGCGCGCGTAGCGGATCGCGTCGACTTTCCCCTCGACCCCACGGACACCGAACCCACCCGGGACGAGAAGTCCGTTGACGCCGCTAAGGATGTCCTCGACATCGCCGCTGGCGATCTCGTCGGATGCGACCCACTTGATGTTCACGCGGGCTCCGTGGTGGAAGCCACCGTGGCGCAGCGACTCGATCACCGAGAGGTACGCATCCGGAAGATCCACGTACTTGCCGACCACGGCGATGTCGACGGGTTGTGTCGATGTCTCGATCCGGTCCACCAGCGCTCGCCACTCGGTCAGGTCCGGCTCCCCCTCCGGTAGCTGCAGGTGCCGAGCGAGATACGTGTCGAGGCCTTCGTCGTGCAGAACGAGAGGAACCTCGTAGATCGTCCTGGCGTCGGGCTCGGATACGACGGCCTGCAGGTCGACGTCGCACAGCAACGCGATCTTCTCCTTGAGCGCACGGCTGATGTGTCGGTCGGCCCGGCAGACGATCGCGTCGGGGTGGATACCTATCGAGCGCAGCTCTCGGACCGAGTGCTGCGTGGGCTTGGTCTTCAGCTCCCCGGTCGGGCCGATGTGCGGAAGCAGGGATACATGGACGAACGCGCAGTTGTCGCGGCCGATCTCGTTGCGGAGCTGCCGGATCGCCTCGAGGAACGGGAGGGACTCGATGTCACCGACGGTCCCGCCGACCTCGACGATCACCATCTCGGCGCCGGAGGCTGTCGCCAGGCCCTTGATGCGTGCCTTGATCTCGTTGGTGATGTGTGGGATGACCTGGACGGTCTTCCCGAGGAACTCCCCTCGCCTCTCCTTGGCGATGACGGTCTGGTACACACCACCGGAG
>JBOGVX010000189.1:0-12897 GCA_050693165.1 Actinomycetota bacterium
CCCTCGTGGAGATCGTCGAGGAGTGACAGCCGAGCTCCTCGCCGTGGGCCGCGTCTCGCGCGCCCACGGCATAGGGGGTGAGGTCTCGGTCCTCCCTCTCACCGAGGTCAAGGCACGCTTCGCCATCGGTTCGAAACTCCAGCTCGAGGACGGCCGCACGCTGACGGTCGAGACTTCCCGTCCCCATCAGAAGGCCCAGCTCGTCAAGTTCGAGGAGATCGCCGACCGCAACGAGGCGGAGTCTCTCCGCGGACAGGTGCTGCTCGTGTCTTCAGATGAGACGCCCCAGGCTCCGACCGACTCGTTCTGGATCCACCAGGTCGTGGGGCTCGAGGTCGTGACCGAGGATGGCCGCTCCCTGGGCGTGATCAAGGATGTCGAGAGCAACCCCGCGAACGACCTGTGGGTAACCGAGGACGGCACCCTGATACCCGCCGTGCGCGAAGTCGTGATCGACGTAGACATCGAGTCGGGCAAGGTAACGGTCCGTGACCTGCCGGGCTTGACGTCCCCCGACTAAGGGAACGACGCGGCGAGCAACGCCGGCGCGCGTCGCCGTGGTTGTTCAGGCCGATAGAACGTCAATCGTTGAGCCGGGTGGCCACGGATCCGCCAACCCGCCTCGTGCATCAGGCGGTGATGTCTGGGACACAGCCGGACCAGGTTGTCGAGGTCCGTCGGGCCCCCTCGGGCCCACGGCACGATGTGATGGGAGATGAGCCCGCTCCTGCGGCTGCATCCATCGAAACGACATTCCGGGTCACGGAACCGTAGCGGCCGTCCGAGCCAGCCCGGCACCGTACGTCCCTGCCTGCCGATACCAACCGCTCGACCGTCGGCCTCCAGCACCCACTCGATCCTGGCGTCACAAGCCAGCCGCTGCACTGTGTCGTCGGCAAGCTGGACTCCCGACTCAGTCTCTCCTAAACGGCCACCGCCAGAGGTCAGCACGGATGCGTCGGCGTGAACGACCAAGGTGGGCGGCTGAGCGCTGGTCCCGGATGAGGTGATCAGCTCCGCGATGGCGTCGGCCAGCCTCGCCTCGGAGGGCATGTAGAGGACGTCGTCCTCCAGCGTGATCTCTTCCGCGCGTCGCCTGGCCGCGACTTCAACCGCAGCGCCCTGCTCGCCTGGTAGGTCCGCCTCGATGTGGAGGAACCTCTTTTCCTCATCCCAGGTCATGCGGGCATAGCGAAGCTGCCGGTCTTCCTTCAGCTGCCGCTGTTTCTCCCGGCGCTCGTTCCGGCGAGCCTCAGTCCACAGCTTGCCGAGTCTCATCCCGGGCGCTTCGACGGAAAGCTGCTCGTCCGTCTCCTGAGTCGCGAACCTCGTCAGAGGCCTCAGCTGATCCCAGGAGATCCGACCGGCACCGAAGGCATCACGGATGGCTGGCAGGTCACGTAGCGCTCGGGCCACGCGCACCCATTCGAAAGCTGTTCCAGAGCCGACGCCGTATCGGGCGGAAAGGAAGCACTCCAAGGAGGTCTCGTCGTCGCCCCAGGCCTCCTCGCGGTCCAGGTAAGAGATGGTCTCGAGCAGATCGGCAAGATCCGCGCACAGCCTGGTATGCCGACGATCCAGGGACTCGACGACCTCATCGAAAGAGGGGCGGGCCATGACTTTCATGCGTGTAACTCTAGAGGGGGGTACTGACATAAACGTCCTCCGAAATCGGTCGAGTCGGACCACTTCGAGCAGGAAAAGCTGCCTCCGGGGTCGAACTCATCTATCGCCCGTGCTGCCCGCCCGCGCCATCGTCAGGTTCGCCGCCCCTTTCGTCTTGATCGCGGGCACGCTCGTCCGAGCCCCGGCCGCGGGGTCGCAGGAGGCCGTGACCGGCTACACGAAGCCGATCTACACGCAGTCGGTCACGGAGGAGTACCGCGTTCCCACCGAGCACGGAACGATCTTCGGTTTGGTCAAGCGGCCGGTGGTACCGGCGGGGGTGCAGGTGCCCACGATCCTCACCTATTCCCCTTACAACTTCGACGACAGGCCAACGAACCAGCAGACGACGATCACCGACTCGATCGCCAACTTCTACGTGCCCCGCGGCTACGCCCGTGCCCACTTCGACCTGGTAGGCACCCGCGAGTCGTCGGGCTGCTACGACTTCGGGGGCATTCGGGAGCGCGAGACCGGCGCAGCCGTTATCGACTACCTGGGTGAGCTTCCGTGGTCCAACGGGCGCGTCGGCATGATCGGCGCCTCCTACGACGGAACAACCCAGTACGCGGCCGCGATCGAGGCTCCGGAGCACCTCACCACGATCGTTCCCCAGGTCGCGATCGACCGCTGGTACGACTACCCGTACGACGGGGGAGTCCGGCGGTTCAGCGGGTTCGGCACTCCGCTGCTGTTCGACTTCGAGTACGGCGCGACGCCGCCGACGGGGATCAACGACCCCGAGCACTTGGCCGAGGTCGCAACGACCCGCGTCAATCCGTGCGATCGCGTCGAGCACCAGATCAGAGGCTTCGGATGGGACCCCGTCTGGGACGCGTTCTGGGACGAGCGCGACTATCGGGTCCACGCCGACAAGGTCCAGGCATCCGTCCTGGTCGAGGGTGGATGGCTCGACAACAACGTGCAGCTCGACGGCTCCGTCAAGTTCTTCCAGGCGCTCCCGGATGACCACCCGAAGAAGATCGTGATGGGCCAGTGGGGGCACGCCGTACCCACCCTTCCCGACTGGAACGGCATCAGACACGCTTGGTTCGACTACTGGCTCTACGACTACGACGGCGAGGACGACGACGATGACCTCCCGGACACGGGCGTCATGGAGGCGCCGAGGATGGACAGCGTCATGTCGGGCTCGGGCGAGCGCGTGCAGCTCGACTCGTGGCCACCTGCGACCACGACCACGATCCCGCTCCGGCTCGTCGGCCAGCCCGCCACATCGACCGAGGAGCTGGGCGTGGCGGCCGGAACCGACACGACCTACTCGAACAACGACCCGAGCCTCAACCAGTCACAGGTGATGAGCGGCAACTGCCGGGACGCGTGCGTCGCGTTCGTCGGCCCCGAGCTCGAGGAGGACGTGGTGCTGGCCGGCACTCCTTATCTGGACCTGGCCGCACGGTCGGCCGCCCTCGGTGCAGGCCCGGGCACCGTGTCGACGCAGTACGTGGTCATCGCCTTCGTTCTGGAGGGCGCGACCCGCCGCGTGATCAGCGTCGGGATGCTCAACAGCAGGAACCGCGACGGGCTTCGCTCGAGCGCCGACGTCCCGGAGGGTCTCGCCTACCGCTCTATCGTCGAGCTGAACGACCTGCACCGCTATGTCTCTGCGGGAAGCCGGATCGGGGTCGCTTTCGCCGGCGTGGACCAGAGCAGCAACCTGGCTCCCGATGACGATCCACCCACGGCGAACACGATCCTGGTCGATCACGCCGGCGGTCTCGGAACCGTCCTACGGATCCCGGTCGAGAGCGGCCACGCCGCCTTCCACCCGTAGGGCCCGCGCCGCGTGTTGGTAGCCTGCCCCCGTGCGTATCGACGTCCTGACCATCTTCCCCGGCATCTTTGAGTCGCCGCTGCGCGAGAGCCTGCTCGGCAAGGCGATCGACGCCGGCCTCGTGGACGTCAAGGTGCACGACATCCGCGACCAGACCGAGGACCGTCATCGCCAGGTGGACGACGAGTCGTTCGGCGGCGGGCCCGGCATGGTGATGATGGCCGAGCCCCTGTTCAAGGCTGTCGAGTCGTTGGGCGAGGGGGAACGCCGAGTCATCCTTATGTCCCCGGCCGGTCGCAGGCTCGATCAGGCTCTCGCTCGCGAGCTGGCCAAGGAGCCCGGGCTCGTCCTGATCTGCGGCCGGTACGAGGGCGTCGACGAGCGCGTCGCCGAGGGGTTGCCCGCCGAGGAGGTCTCGATCGGCGACTACGTCCTCTCCGGAGGCGAAATCCCGGCCCTCGTGCTGATCGAGGCGGTGACGCGACTGGTCCCCGGCGTGGTGGGCAAGGACGAGTCCCTGGCGGCCGAGTCCTTCGAGAACGGGATCCTCGACCACCCGCACTACACGCGCCCTCAGGAGCTGCGCGGTATGCGCGTACCGGATGTCCTGGTCTCGGGCGATCACGCGAAGATCGAGGAATGGCGGCGCCGGGCCGCCATGGAGAAGACGAAGCGCAACCGCCCCGATCTGCTGCTCCCAGACTGAGGGTCCCGGCCTGTTATCATCGGGCGCCCCCGAACCTTCAAATGGAGCCGCTGTGAACAGGCTTGACCCCATCGAGAAGCCCCGCCTGCGCGACGACCTCCCTGACTTCCGCGCCGGAGACACGCTGCGCGTGCACGTGCGAGTGGTCGAGGCCGGCCGCGAGCGCGTTCAGGTCTTCCAGGGCGTGATCATCCGCCGCCGCGGCGGCGGGATCCGCGAGACGTTCACTGCGCGCAAGATCTCGTTCGGGGTCGGGGTGGAGAGGACGTTCCCGCTCCACTCGCCCTCGATAGCCAAGATCGAGATCGTCACCCGGGGCGACGTGCGCCGGTCCAAGCTCTACTACCTCCGTGAGCGGCGAGGGAAGCGCGCCCGCATCCGCGAGCTGCGCACCCCGATCGCCGCTGCCCCCACTCCCCAGGTCGAGGACGATCAGGAGAGCCAGGAGGAGGCTGAGGAGTAGCTGTGGGCAGGCCCGGTGACGTCACCGGGGGCCCCGCTGAGGAGCAGGCCGCCCAGACCACGGACGCCGACCCCGGGGTATCTACCGGGCCAGAGCGCTCCGATGAGAACACCCCCGAGGAAGACAAGGACCGCGGAGGCCTGCTCGGATTCTTCCGAGAGCTGCCGGGCCTCATCCTCGTTGCCTTCGTGCTCGCGCTGCTCATCAAGACCTTCCTCGTACAGGCCTTCTACATCCCGTCTGCCTCGATGGTCCCGACGCTTCAGATCGGCGACCGAGTCCTGGTCAACAAGCTCGTCTACGACTTCGGCGAACCGCAGCACAACGACGTGATCGTGTTCGAGGACCCCAATTCGGTCGACCCCGACAGAGGGTTCTTCGGCGGGATCTGGCACTGGCTCACGGAGGGTCTCGGGTTCGCCACCGCAGAGGAGCAGGACTTCATCAAGCGTGTGATCGGGCTCCCCGGCGATGAGCTCGAGCTCAAGGATGGAGAGGTCTTCGTCAACGGTGAGCACTACGAGGATGCCCCCAGCGTTCGGTCGGATCAGGCCAACTTTGGGCCGGTGACGGTTGAGGAGGACAAGGTCTTCGTGATGGGAGACAACCGCGCCAATTCTTCCGACTCGAGGTCCCTGCTCGGCCAGATCCCGTATGAGAAGATCGTGGGCAAGGCGTTCGTCCTCTTGTGGCCGCCTTCGAGGGTCGAGTGGTTGTCCGACGACTGAAAGAGATAGACCACTTCGAGAAACAGCTTCGTGACCGCGGGATCGACGCCGTAGCCGGCGCCGACGAGGCGGGACGGGGCGCGCTCGCCGGCCCGCTCGTCGCAGCGGCGGTGATCCTTCCCGACATTTTCGATCCCGACGGCGTCGAGGATTCCAAGCTCCTCACGCCGAAGCAGCGCAACGAGGCGTACGCCCGGATCACCGTGGAAGCCATGGCCTGGAGCGTGTGCAAGGCGATGCCCGTTCGTATCGACAGAGCCGGGATGCACAAGACGAACCTGGCGCTGCTTCGCAAGGCGCTGCGGGGACTCGATGTCACACCGGAGTTCGTGCTGTGCGACGGCTTCCCCCTGAAGCGGCTCGGCATGCCCTCATTGGGGCTGCGAAAGGGAGACGTTGTCTCGGTCTCGGTCGCGGCGGCCTCGATAGTCGCCAAGGTGACCAGGGACCGGATCATGGATCGCTACCACCGGCGCTTCCCCGACTACGGCTTCCGGACCAACAAGGGCTACGGGACCGAGGCCCACTGGGAGGCCCTGTGGCGGTTCGGGCCCACGCCCATCCACCGCAGGTCGTTCAACCACGTCCTGCACCCTCTGTCGCCAGAGGAGTACCGTCGTCTGAAAGGCTCGGAGAAGGTCGTGGTCCTGGAGGAGCTCGAGGAGGCGCAGACGTGAGCAGCGAGGAAGAGCTCGAGAAGTACGAGGTCGACCAGGAGCTGCGGCTCTACCGTGAGTACCGCGACGTGCTCCCGATGTTCACGTACGTAGTGGAGACCGAGCGCCGCTTCTACCTCGCAAACGAGGTGAACATCATCCGGCACGGTGACGAGGGCTGGGTCGAGGTCGAGATGACCGACGCGTGGGTTTGGGACATGCATCGTCCGGCGAGGTTCGTCACGAAGGTTCGAGTGCTCACGACCCACGACATCAACGTCGAGGAGATCAAGGCCGGCGACATCGCGATCCCCGACGAGCCCGAGCCACCCCTCCCCACCGGTTAACACCCGGTCGTGTCAGAGGCCGGCTGCATCATCTCGGGATGCGCGATCGCGTCTGGCGTGAGGGTGAAGAGGCGGCGTGGCGCAACTACAGGGAGCGCGGCTACCGGCTGCTCGCTCGCAACTGGCGCTGCCCGCTGGGCGAGCTCGACCTCGTGCTCGCCCGCGGGGACCTGATCGTCTTCTGCGAGGTCAAGGCGCGCCGGCCCTCCGCGTACGGCGCCCCCTTCGAAGCCGTGGGGCCCGCGAAACAGCGGAAGCTCAGAGCGCTGGCGCAGGTATTCACCGCATCCGATCGGACCGGAGCGGGCAGATATCGCTTCGACGTCGCGAGCGTGTCGGTTCGGCCGGCCGGTGCCGAGGTCTACGTGTTCGAGGACGCGTTCTAGCCTGGCCCGGCGTTCGCTTCGAGCCAGGTGCGGAGAGAGGCGCAGTATGCGCGCTGGCGGACCAGGTCGGGATGCTCGGGGTCGTGAACCCGGCTATTGATCATCGCCAGGTCGATCTGCGCTCGCTGGAGGCGCTTGAGCGTCGCGGCGGCAACAGGACCGGATCGCCGTTTCATCTCGCGCCGCGCTAGCCGGCGAGCCGAGGGGCTCTGCAGGATCTCCAGCTCCTCGGGCTGGATGCCCGGCCCGCCGACCTCTCCGACGAGCGCCGCGCGCAGCCACTTGTGCTCGCGGCGATGGGCCATGCGCACCATCAGGTAGACGAAAAGCAGGAGCGGCAGGCCCTTCACGGCGGTGGCGAACAGGAGCTGCAGGTAAGCCGCGGGGGAGTTCAGCTCTTCGGGGAAGAAGAACACGAGCGGCGAGTTCCAGATCGCGTGTCCGATGATCCCGGTCAGGATGAGCCCTCCCGAGACGGCCAGGCGTTTGCCGAGCGTGGCCTCCTTACGCCGGGTGACGAAGTACGCGACGGCAACCCCGAACAGGCCCGAATACAGGACGTGACCGTAGAGGCCGCTCGCGATGACCCGAACGTAGAAACCCTCGAGCACTCCGCCGACGGTTCCGCCGAAGACCCCGATGAAGTAAAGGACGTCCTCGACCACGGTGAAGCCGAGTCCCACCATCGCGCCGTATACGAAGCCGTCCATCAGGTCGTCCATCTCGCCGCGAGCGATCAGCGCGATGAAGATCACGCCGACGCCCTTGAGGATCTCTTCGACCGGTGGCGCCACGACCGCCGCTCCCCATTCGAGCGCGTTCTCGCCGAGCAGGTCGAACGCCAGCGTCGACCAGCCCTCGCTCGCGATCACGGACAGGAGCGTCGCGGCGAAGCCGCCCCACAGGAGCGACGCGAAGACCAGGGAGAGCGGTTCCCTCTCGTAGAGGTCGAGGAAGTAGACGAGCAGGAACATCGGGACCGCGTACAGGAGCATCAGGAACCAGGAGAGGCTCCATCCTGTGGGGGAGAGGTCGGCGAAGCCGAGCTGGATGACGATCGACAGGATGATCCCCGCCACGAGCATCAACGAGAAGACCCAGAACGCGGGCTCGCGCCATTGCCAGAGAGTCGCCTTGTGGCCCCAACTCGGGCGCACGAGCTCTTGTTCGGAGCTCACGGGATCACCACCGTCGTGGCCATCGTCTCGACCTGATCGCGGACCGAGCCGTACGAGCCCTGCGCCGCCCAGCCGTCGAGCACGACGCCGGTGCCCGATGGCCCGACGAACGCGATGACCTGACCCTCGATCGGCACGGCGACTCCGTCGAACACTCCGACGTAGGAGGCCGCTACGCCATCACCGGCCTCGGTGGGGAAGGCCTCGACCGAGCCGACGGACAGCTGGGAGGAGTGAGGCTCGAAGTAGTTCCTCACGTAGAACTCGAGGAGCTCTTCCGCCGTCCCCGTCCCCGCCGGAACGCCGGCCAGGAGCCAGCCGGTTCCGTTGGAGAGGAGGATGCCCACGGGATCCTCCGACGACGACGATTGCTCCCACCCCGCGGCGAGATGGATCGTCACGCCGCCGGCCACCGGTACCGGGTTTCCGACCTCGACCGCTTCCGGCGCGAATGTGGTCTCCGCGCCGGATCCCGAGAAGAGGAAGCCCCCGAGAGTGACGAAGGTGATCACCGCCATCAGTCCGAGGAGCGGGAGCCATCTCGCGTGGTTCTCAGGCGCGGGCGCCGGCGAGGCTGGCGCCGCTTGGGCGGTCTGCATCCGGGCGAGTCTAGGGCCTGAAACCTGTCGCGGAAAGCATGTCAGTACCCCCCTCTAGCATCCGATCCGTGTACGCCCGTGCTCGCGGGGTGGCGATCGTCGGCGTCCGAGGCCGCCCGGTCTCGGTTGAGGCCCACATAGGCCGGGGTCTGCCGGCGCTCCAGCTGACAGGCCTCCCCGGGCCCTCGGTCCAGGATGCCCGCGACCGGGTTCGGCCGGCGGTCGAGAACGCGGGGCTCGAGTGGCCGCTTCGCCGGGTGACGGTGAACCTCAGCCCCGCCGACCTGAGGAAGGAGGGGCCCGGCTTCGACCTGCCCATAGCGGTGGTGGTGCTGGCCGCCACCGGACAGGTCCCTGCCGAGGGACTGCCTCGTTACGCCCTCGCCGGAGAGCTGTCCCTTCACGGGGAGCTCGTCTCGACCCCGGGCGTCCTCGCGATCGCCGCAGAGGCGGCCGCCTCCGGGCTTACCGGAGTGATCGTGCCCGCGGCGAATGCGGTCGAGGCACGCCTCGTCGAAGGTATCCGGGTTATAGGCGCGAGGTCCCTGGGCGACGTTGTGGGGTTCCTCCGGGGACGCTGGCGACCGGAGGAGGTCAAGCCGGCCGAAGCAGCCGAGGCCGCGCCGGGCGTCGATCTATCGGACGTGAAGGGACAGGCTCACGCGCGACGAGCCCTGGAGGTCGCGGCCGCGGGCGGCCACAACCTGCTGATGGTCGGCCCCCCGGGGGCAGGCAAGACCATGCTCGCCCGGCGCCTCCCGTCGATCCTCCCCCCGCCCTCTCCACCAGAGGCGCTCGAGGTCACGCTCCTGCATTCGGTCGCCGGGCTGTTGCCGGAGGGCGGCGGCCTGGTGGCACAGCGGCCGTTCCGGGCCCCACACCACTCGATAACGCCGGCCGGGTTGCTCGGCGGCGGCACCCCCCTGCGACCCGGCGAGGCCTCTCTCGCGAACCACGGCGTGCTGTTCCTCGACGAGATCAACGAGTTCCGCCGCGACGTTCTCGAGGGACTCAGGCTTCCCCTGGAGGACGGACGGCTGCTGATCTCCCGGGCCGCCCGGACGGTCGAGTTCCCGGCCCGGTTCACGCTCGTCGCCGCGGCCAACCCATGCCCGTGTGGGTTCGAGGGGGAGAGGTCGCGCCGGTGCGGTTGCAAGCAGCACCTGCTCAAGGTGTATCAGCAGCGGCTGTCGGGGCCATTGCTCGACCGCATAGACATGCGGATACGTGTGCCTCGACTGACTCGCCGCGAGCTCATGGGCACGGAGGCGGGAGAGCCTTCCGCGGGGGTACGGGTGCGCGTCGATGCCGCGCGAGCGCGGCAGCTGCAAAGGCTCGAGAGTGCGAGGGTGGGCAGCAACGCTGAGATGACCGGCGTACAGGCGCGGCGCTTCGCGAAGCTGACACGGGAAGCCAGGAGCCAGCTCGGCGCGGCGGTCGACAGGTTCGGGCTCACGGGTCGCGGCTTCGACCGCACGCTCAAGGTGTCGCGCACGATCGCCGACCTGGCGGGCTCGGATCGGGTCGAGCGCGACCATGTTCTCGAGGCGCTGACCTTTCGCGGAGACGAGGCGTCCATGGAGGCCGGCGTTGCCTGACTCGAGCGCGCCCACGGGGTGGCCCGACGGATTCGTCCGCATCCGAGCCGACAGGGACGCATTGCTCGTCCTCTCGCACCTGCAGAGGAAGTCGCCGCGGGATATCCACGCGCTCGCCTGGAGGGAGGGATCGGCGTCAGCTTGCCTCTCGGCGGTTCGAGGTGGGGACGGATCCGCAGGGGATCGGGCGATAGCGAACGACGTCGATCCCCGAGTGGTCGAGGAGCGGCTGAACCGCATGAGTGCCCGCGCGATCACTCCGGCGGATCCGGAGTACCCCGAGCGGCTGCTCGGCCTGTCCGATCCACCTGCCGTGTTGTTCGTGCGCGGGCGCTCCTTGTCGGAGCTCGAGACCGCGGTGGCGATCGTCGGGGCTCGCAGCTGCTCGCCGTACGGGCGGGACGCCGCCATCTCGCTGGCCTCGCGGCTCGCGATGGCCGGGCTGACCGTGGTTAGCGGGGCGGCCCTCGGGATCGATGGGGCGGCGCACGAAGGTGCCCTCATGAGTTCGGGCTACACGGTCGCGGTCCTGGGTAGCGGCCTCGACCGCCCGCACCCGCGCACCAACGAGGACCTGATCGGGAGGATCGCGATGGAAGGCACGGTGGTGAGCGAGTTCCCGCCCAGGACCGAGCCCCTGCCCAGACACTTCCCCTCACGGAACCGGATCATCGCCGGGCTCGCCGACGGCGTGATCGTCGTCGAGGGCGCGGAGCGCAGCGGGTCTCTTCAGACGGCCGAGTTCGCGTACGAGGATCTCGGGCGAGAGCTGATGGCGGTTCCGGGTCCGATCGACAGCGTCCTCAGCCGGGCGCCGCACGAGCTGATCAGGAACGGAGCCGCTCTCGTCTCGGACGCGAACGACGTGCTGGCGGCCCTGGGCCTACTGGAGCTGATCGATGATTCGTCCGCCGGTCCGGCGGCTGTTGGACATGAGGACGAGCGGCGGGCGCTCGAGGTCCTTTCCGGCCGGCCCGCCTCCCTGGAGGACGTCTCCAGGTCCAGCGGCCTCGCCCTGAACCGCGCGCTTGTGGCGTTGTCGGGGCTGGAGCTGCGGGGCCTCGCCGAGGGTCGGGGTGGCAGGTACAGGCTGGTGGGTCAGCCTCGTAGGGAGCGCCAGACGTCCTCCGAGCCGGAGAAGGCGGCTCGGGTCAGATCCGCCGAGCGAGCCTGAGCGCGGCGCCGCCGCCGGCCGCGTCCGGCGAGAGAGGCCCGGCGCGCCTCGATGATCCGTCGCTGCAGGGAGAGGTCGCACGGAGCGTGAGCCATGTGGGGCCCGATCATCGTGCCCATATCGTCGCACGCCTCTCGATGCTTGGGGTGATGGGAAGTGCCCATCTACTGTGTTACAAGAGGTTCCCTGTCGATAGAAGGACCAGATGCCTCAGGCCCCCGACGACATTGCCGCGTTCCTTCGCCACCTTTCGCTCGAGCGCAGGCTCTCCCAGCGAACGGTCGATGCTTACCGTCAGGATCTGGAGGCCCTGAGCACATTCCTCGATCGCTCGAGCACGGATCTACGCGGCGCCACCTATCGAGTGCTGCGCCGCTGGCTCGCGCACCTTTCCACCCGCGGATACGCGCGCACGACCATTGCCCGGCGGGCCGCGGCAGTCCGGAGCTTCTACCGATTCGCGGCCAAGAGGGGCATCGTGGAGAAGAACCCCGCGGCCCTGCTGATCTCTCCGAAGCTCGGCTCGCGCCTGCCCTCGGTTCTCAAGCCCGGCGAGGCGGAGAGCCTGGTCGAGGCACCCGTCGCCGACGACGCGTGGGCATGGCGAGATAGGGCGCTGCTCGAACTGCTGTACTCGAGCGGGCTCCGGGTATCGGAGGCCTGCGGGATGGACCTGGGCGACCTCGACCTCGATCGCGAGAGGGTGCGAGTCCTCGGGAAGGGTGGACGCGAGCGCGAGGTTCCATTGGGTGAGGCGGCTGCCGATGTACTACGTACCTACATGAGCTCGTTCAGAGATAAGGCGCCGCCCGTGGCGGGGGATACGAAGGCTCTCTTCCGGAACCGCCGGGGGAAAAGGCTCTCGGCACGCGATGCACGTGCTGTGGTGGAAAAATACAGGCGAATGGTCCTTTCGGGGAGAAAGGTGAGCCCACATACACTTCGACACTCGTTCGCGACACATCTGATGGAAGGAGGCGCCGACATCAGGGCCGTCCAGGAATTGCTCGGCCACGCAAGCCTGTCGAGCACCCAGCGGTACACACATGTATCCAGGGGCAGGCTCTTCGGCGCCCACCGCCAGAGTCATCCGAGGGCATGATGGCCACCCGACCGGACGCGACCGACATAAGCGCCGAGGCGGCGCAGCTCGAGGTCGTCTGGAAGGACTTCAAGGAAACCGCTTCGAAGAGCGCTCGCGAGCAGCTGATCCTCCACTACGCGCCTCTGGTCAAGTACGTTGCCGGCCGCCTGGGGGCGGGCCTGCCCCAGAGCGTGGAGCAGTCGGACCTCGTATCGAACGGGATGTTCGGCCTGATGGACGCGCTGGACAAGTACGACCCCGGCCGCGAGGTGAAGTTCGAGACGTACGCGATCCCCCGGATACGCGGCGCGATCATCGACGAGCTGCGGGCGATGGACTGGGTTCCGCGCTCGATCCGCTCCAAGGCTCGAGGCGTCGAGAAGGCGCATGCCCAGCTCGAAGCGAAGCTGGGACGCGAGCCGACCGACCCGGAGGTGGCGGCGCGCCTCGGCCTCGAGCTCGGGGAGCTGCACGAGGTCCTGACCCAGATCTCTCTCGTCTCGGTCATGGCTCTGGAG
>JBOGVX010000190.1:0-3201 GCA_050693165.1 Actinomycetota bacterium
CCTTCGAGGGCAACAGCTTGTCGATCGGAACCGACTCGAAGTCCATCGCCAGCTGGGTCATGACGCACCCCCGACCGTCTCAACGAAGAGCACGCCGGCGAGCCACTCGCGTGACGGCTGCGAGAGCTTCCCGATCTCCTCGAGGATGGTGGTCAGCCGGTCGAGCTCATCCTGCGGGCTGGCCCCGTTGTTGCTCGCCGCCACCGGGGGCAACGTGTGCCTGCGGTCGGAAGAGGACCCGCCCTGTGGCGAACGCCGCGTCGTCGCGGAGAGGTTGGACCCTCCGCCACGTGGCCAGGCGCCGCCCTTGGAGCCGGCCCTCTTCCGCCTGGTGGACGCCGGCGCAGCGGTCGATCGCTTCGCATGCGAGGGTGTCGATCCCCCTGCAGCCGGCTTCCGCTTGTAAGTGCTTCCGTGCTGTGTCCGCTCATGGTTGTCCCGCCAGGCCTCGGACTTCAGGACCGAACCACAGCCCGAGTACCGACAGGGAAACTTGCCCTTCCTGCCCTTGCTCACGGCTTGCTCCTTGCCGGCGGCATCCACATCCGGCGGCGCATTGCCCCCACCGATCCGCGGTGGGTGACCGGGTCGCAGGTGCTCCTCGAGCACGGCCCGTGACCCGAACGTCTCCGTGCAGTCGTCCCGAGGACACTCGATCGGCGACTCGCCGATGACCCCTGGGTGGACCATCCCGAGATGCATCCGGAGGTGGTTCTCGCTGAGCGAGATGCGCTCGCAGCCGTCGATCGGACATGGCCACGGCCCGCCCTCTTTCCGGCAGGCCTCGATGTAGCGCTCGAGTCGCTCCTGGTCAGTGATGCCCCCCCCCCCACGAGCTCATCCCGATCCCTCGGGGCGGTCGCCCCAGACGAGCAACCCGAGGGACGCGAGCAGCGCAACGCCGAGCAGGATCAGAACCAGGGTCATGGCGTCACGCGCAGGACCATCCGGCCCAGCTCCCTTGCCGCGCCACCATCCGCAGCGACACCCAGACCATCGCCCTGACGTTCTTCCACGAGGACCCGCGGAAGCCGTAGAGCGCGGCCCGGATCGGCCACTTGGACGTGATGTGCTGAAAGAGGCCGACGTGCCCTCCCCCCGGGGAGACCGCGTCGTAGCGGAGCCCCGATTCGCACGAGGCAACCGCGACCGCTTTCTGTGGCCCACCGACTGTCCCGAGCTCGCGGGCTGCGCAGCGGATCGCCCATGCGACCTGCTCCTTGTCCGCTCTGTCGATGTGCCTTCCGCAACGTTTCCACTTGTGATGAGCTCCTGCATCTGTCCCGGCCGCGACCAGCGCGGCCACCAATACGAGAACCGTCGTTGCTCTTCGCATGTCTGCGCCCCCTTCGAGGTCTGGGCAATAGGCCTCTACCGGCGGGTCCCTGCTCTCGGCATCACCTCCTCTTGCTCGTTTTGAGTCACCGGCTATCTCCCTCCGAGGGCTCCTGGGGAAGCTGCATCGCCTTGGCGGTGCCCTTCCATATCCGGTTCGGGTTGGCGTGCCGAGAGGCCCGCGGGGACTTCACCCAGTCGACCTGCACGATCAAGCCGCCCCTCGCTGCTGCGTTGATTCGAGCGCCCTTGGCGTTCGGCTTGTCGGGCTCCCCGACAGCCTCGATCACGTCGTCGACCGTGAAGAGTTCGCCCGTACGCGCTCGACGTCGTACCTCCGCGTCGAACCGCGAGGACCAGTCCTGATCCACATTCAGCTCGACCAGGCGCATCCCCTGATCGCGGAGCGCCTCCCCGGCCTCTACGCCCTCGAGCGTCTGCTGGCCAGTCGCGACCTGTGTGCTCATCCCGCACTCCCTCCCCCTCTCCGGGGAAGGAGCTCGAGGCTGACGTCGACGCCGAACCGGCCTTGTGGGTGGAACCTCTTGATGGGCCTCGCGTCGACGAACTGTGAGTCGTTAGCTACGACGCCGGCCTGCTGCAGCGCGTCGAACATGGCCCGCAGGAGCTTGTCGTCGTCGGGGGGACCTATCGGCCAGTCACAGTCCCCCCTCGGCGCCCCAAGGTGGAAGACGAACTCGCCCCGGACGGGTCCGTCCCACGGCTCGGGTGGCCGGTGAAGTGCTGCCATGTCGCGGCAGATCGAGCGCCAGGCGTCGAGGTTCCGACCGCCCGACTCGACCAGCACGACACGCTGCATCGAGTCCTTGAGCGGCATGACCGTCTTCGAACCCTGAGGCCGCGGCCTGCCGTCGACGGAGAACTCGATCTTCGTGAGATCGTTGCGCGTTGGGTGAAGGCCCTGCAGTGCGCCCTTGCGGCGCAGGGCCCGAAGGTTCATGCGGATCTGGAAGTCGGTCTGGTCCAGGCCCTTCACCAGCTCGGCGAACGTGGGGAGCTGGCCGACCGCGTGGTGCCGCTGGATCAGCTCGAGGAGATCCCTCTCGGTGCGCGTGAGCGGCAGCTGCATGACCTCAGACACCGGAGGCCTCCGCCAGGTCGTGAACCGGGTGTGTGGCCGCGGCCTCGTACGTCTCCAACTGCTCGCCGCAATCGGGACAAGCAACCGGAGTCCACAGCCGCGACTTGAGGCCCGGTCGCCCAAGTCCTCGTCGAGAGCGAGCCATCGCGATGCTCGTCCGGATCCGATCGTCCTCGGAGATCTGCGAAGGCTTGCTCCTCGCCGATTCATCCTCGATCGAGGGAGCGGTTGCGGGCTCGCCGAGCTCACCCCACCGAAGGCCCAGGGCGTTGTCGGTCAGGTGCGCGTCTGGGTACCGCTCCCGCCAGCGTCTCGAGCGTCGGCGAATCTCGATCCTCACGCGGCTGTAGATCGGGTCGCTCGTCGCCAGTTCCCGCGGAACGTCGAAGCTCCAGTCGCTGATGAGCGCATCGCGGACCTGTTTGACGTTGCCGTTCCATCGGTCGCGCTCTCGTTTTGTCGACGGCTCACGTCGGATCTCCGCGACGAACCCGTCCCACACAGGATCCCGAAGACCATCCGACGCCGCGGAGCGGCGTGAGGGTTCTCTCTGTGTACTCTCTGAAGTAGTCTCTGTTTCCTCTATGTGTTGTGGGTTTCCCTCAGATCGTTGTGTGGGTTTCACACCTAACGTGATGCGGGTTCCCCGCAAATCGATTTGTGTCTTTTCCACATCTTGATTTGTGGGTTTCCCGCCATTCAATTTGTGGGTTTCCCGCAAATTGGACTGCGCCTGGTCCATCTCCTCGAGCAGGGTCTGGATC
>JBOGVX010000191.1:0-3226 GCA_050693165.1 Actinomycetota bacterium
TCTCCCGGTCGCGCACGAGACCGTCGGAGGACTCCCCTACGGGACTCAGAAGATGTGCGACCTCGCAATGGCCCTCGCGACCGATCCCGACCTCTTGCTGCTCGACGAGCCCTCTTCGGGGATGGGCCCGGAGGAGGCACACGAGCTCGGAAAGACCCTTCGCTTCCTTCGAGACTCACTCAACCTGACGATCCTGATGATCGAGCATCACGTCCCGCTCGTCGTGGGGCTCTGCGACTACGTATACGTGCTCAACTTCGGGAAGCTCCTGGCAAAGGGAGAGCCGAAGGAGATCCAGAAGCACCCGGACGTTGTGGCCGCCTATCTCGGAGGCGAGGCTCATGTCGCTTCTTGAGGTCAAGGACCTGAAAACTGGCTACGGCGCGGTGCCCGTGCTCCACGGGGTCAACATGTCGGTTGAGGAAGGTGAGACGGCGGTGCTCCTCGGCCTCAACGGAGCCGGCAAGACGACGACCCTGATGACCATCGCGGGGCTCCTCGCCACTCGGGGCGGGGAGATCTCCTTCGACGGAAAAGCGGTAACGAACGAGGATGCCCGAACCCTTGTCGGCAAGGGAATAGTGCTCGTTCCCGAAGGCCGGCGAGTGTTCCCCGCGCTGTCGGTGCAGAACAACCTCCGCCTTGGCGCCTGGTCCCATCGGAGGGATCAGAAGCTCTTCCAGAAGAACATCGCTCGAGGATTCGAGATCTTTCCCGTCCTCAAGGAGCGCCGGGGCCAGATGGCCGGAACCCTCTCGGGAGGCGAGCAGCAGATGCTCGCGATCGCCCGAGGCCTGATGGCGAACCCTCGCCTGCTCCTGATCGACGAGGCCTCGTTGGGACTCTCCCCCAAGCTAGCGCAGCAGGTCTTCGCCGCGGCGAAGATGATCAACGGCGAGGGCGTGACGGTGGTGATGGTCGAGCAGAACGCGGGTGTACTCGAGATCGCCGATCGCGCCTACATCATGAACAAGGGCCGGATCGAGTTCACGGGCACCGGTGACGAGATCCTGCAGCAGGGCGAGCTTCGCAGGTCCTACCTCGGCGCCCCCGCCTAGCAGGCGGGACTACCGGCGCGTCGCGGCCTTCTTACGAGACGCGGACTTCGCGGCGGGCTTCTTCTCGGCCCCATCCTCTCCGGTCGGCGGGCTGCACACCCGGCAGGGAGACAACCCGTTCAGACGAGCCACCTCGACCGAGACCTGGTCGACATCCAGCTTCCCCTCAACGAGCCTGCAGCCGGGCCGGTGATAAGTGGACTTGCCGGCCAGGACCATGTCGCCCTTGGCTCCTGCGCCGGCGGCCACGGCCTTGCTCACCGCGGTCCCCACGTCTCGGAGCGTCTGAGCGAGCTTCATCCGCTCGTCGCGGAGCTGCGCGGAGATGAGCAGCGTGGCTCCGACGAGGACCAGGGCCAGGCCAACCGCGCCACCAGAAAGGAGGAAAGGCAACTGGCAATCCGCGCAGGCCTGCCTTGCCATCCCATTCCAGCCGAGCCCGATGGCCAGAAAGCCGGAAAGCAGGAAGACGAGGCCGAGGATCCGGCCATACCGGACTTGCCTGTCGGGTCCTTTCCTATCAGGTACTTGGCTCAAGTCGGGCCTCCTCGCTAGTGACCTGCGAACCCGGGCATTCTACCCGGCCTGCCAGGGCCGCCAGCGAGGGTCCGGGCCTACTCGATATCGGCCTCGGGAAGCTTCTTCACCTCGCTGGCTATCACCTCCATGATGGTCCGACCGCCTCCCGATCCCTTGAAGAACCTGCGGACGAGGTGCCCCCTGACCATGACCGCGTCGCCTTTCCCAAGGCGCTCGCAGCCCTTTCGGGGCGCTCGGTCCCAGGCCGCGACCGGGAGGGGGAGAGCTCGTTTTCCGGCCTCGGGGACCTGGAGGCGGAGCCTGGCCACTGTGTCGCCGGAAGGCATCTCGGCGAAATCGGGGTCCGCGGAGAGCTTGCCGGCGAGCACGACGACGTTGACGGTGACCATGCGCCACCTCCTTTCGGGCTGAAGCTAGCACCCCCCACCGACACGACCCCGCCTGCTCGCTAGACTGCCCGCCGTGACGAGGACCTTCGAGGCCGCCGAGGGCATCCGCGCGATCGACTCGCTGATGTGTGGACGAGAGCAGGTGACGTCCTGCTACCTGGTCGAGGCAACCGAGCTCGCCCTCATAGAGACCGGCCCGGCGACCTCTGTGGACGCCGTTCGTGCGGGGCTCGCCGATCTAGGGGTGGGGCCCAACGACCTCGCCCACATCGTGGTGACGCATATACATCTCGACCACGCCGGCGGGGCGGGATCGCTCGCTCCCCACTTCCCCGGAGCCAAGGTCTGGGTGCACGAGCGCGGCGCCCCCCATCTCGAGGACCCCACGAAGCTGATGGCCAGCGCCGTCCGCGTCTACGGCGAGGAGAACCTGATGCGGATGTTCGGCGCGGTGGAGCCCTTGCCCGCCGATCGCCTACGGCCCGTCGCCGGCGGAGATCGCATATCCCTCGGTGACCGCGAGCTCGAGGCCATCTACACCCCCGGCCATGCCAGCCACCACGTGGCGCTGAGGGATTCCAACACGGGGGTGATCTTCGTGGGAGACGCGATGGGAGTCTTCCTGCCGGACGTAGGTGTGCTTCGCCCCGCCAGCCCTCCCCCCGAGTTCGACCTCGAGCAGGCCATCGAGAGCATCGGCTTCATCTCCGACCGAGAGCCCCCCGCGATCCTGTTCAGCCACTTCGGGCCCGCGCCGGACGTGGCCGAGCTATGCGACCTGGCCATCAGCCGACTGCGAAGGTGGACCGACGTCGTCCGCGAAGCCCTGGGCCACAGCGAGGAGCTATCTGCGGTCGTGACGAGGCTCCGCAAGGGGACGGAGGACGAGCTGCCGGCGCCCGGCACCGAGGGGTTCAAGGAGATCGAAGACCGGTACGAGCTGCTGTCGAGCTACGAGATGAACGCTATGGGACTGATCCGTTACCTGAAGAAGGGTCAGGACAAAGCGGACAGCCGCTCCGCGACGTCGTAGGCGTCCGGGTCGTGCTCCATGATCCTCTTGAAGCGCGAGACCGCCTCGCTTCTACGCCCCGCCTTCTCCAGAACGTCACCCATCACGTACCAGATCCGCAGGTCGTGCGCGTGAGCGGTCGTTGTCTTGCGCTCGAACCGTCGAAGCAGCGCTAGGGCCTCTTCGTAGCGGCCGAGGTCAGCCAGCGCCGCTCCACCCACAACAGC
>JBOGVX010000192.1:0-10747 GCA_050693165.1 Actinomycetota bacterium
TCTCCGGGGTCCCTCGTGTCGTTTGAGCCCCGCTCCCGCCTGCTCGACGAGGGCGAGATCCGTCGCGCCGTGACGCGCATCGCCCACGAGATCCTCGAGCGAAACAAGGGCCCGGCCGACGTCGTGCTGGTCGGCATCGCCGCTCGCGGCGACGACCTGGCCAGGCGCCTCGCCGAGGAAATCCTGCGCATAGAGAAGGCCGAGGTCCCGGTCGGCGTTCTCGACATCACCTTCTACAGAGATGACATAGGTCTTCGCTCGGAGACTCCCGAGGTACACGAGACGCGGATCGGCTTCGACATCACGGGCAAGAACGTGGTGCTGGTCGACGACGTTCTCTACACGGGCCGGACTATCCGCGCGGCGCTCGACGCGCTCGTGGACTTCGGCCGCCCGCGGGCGGTTCAGCTCGCGGTTCTCGTGGACCGGGGGCACAGAGAGCTTCCGATCAGAGCCGACTATGTCGGCAAGAACGTTCCAACCCGGTCGGACGACCTGATCCGGGTCCTGACTACGGAGACCGACGGCAACGACGCCGTCGAGCTCGGGGAGGACGTGTCGTGAACAAGCATCTCCTTTCTGTCACCCAGCTCAGCCCCGAGGACATCACCCGGATCCTCGACACCGCCGACTCGTTCCGAGAGGTGGGGACCCGGGTGATCAAGAAGGTCCCGGCGCTCCGGGGTCGCACGGTCGTGAACCTTTTCTACGAGAACTCGACGCGGACCAGGATCTCGTTCGAGATCGCCGCGAAGCGTCTCTCGGCCGACGTGATCAACTTCTCGACATCCGGGTCGTCGGTCTCGAAGGGGGAGAGCCTCAAGGACACCGCGCTCACGCTGGAGGCTATGGGCGCGGACGCTATCGTCATCCGGCACTCCTCGAGCGGCTCGCCCTACACGCTGACCCGGTGGGTGAAGGCGAACGTCATCAACGCCGGTGACGGGACTCACGAGCACCCGACGCAGGCGCTGCTCGACCTGTACACGATCCGCGAGCACTTCCCCTCGTTCGAGGGGCTCCGGGTGGCGATCGTCGGAGACGTCCTCCACTCGCGCGTGGCACGCTCGAACGTCCATGCGCTCTCGCGGATGGGTGCCGAGGTGACGCTCGTCGGCCCCGCGACGCTCATCCCTCCCGATGCGCCTGCTTGGGGCGCACAGGTCTCGCACGAGCTCGACCCCGTCCTCGCGAAGGCGAACGTCTGCTACATGCTGCGGGTCCAGCGAGAGCGGCAGAGGCAGCAGTTCTTCCCGAGCGTGCGCGAGTACTCGCGCCTGTTCGGCCTGAATCGCGAACGCGTGGCCGCGCTGCCCGAGGGCGCGCTGATCATGCACCCGGGCCCGATGAACAGGGGAGTGGAGATCGCCTCCGATGTTGCCGACCTGCCGCAGTCCCTGATCACGGACCAGGTCACGAATGGGATCGCCGTGAGGATGGCGCTGCTCTACCTGATGCTCGGCGGAACGAGCTCCGAGGAAAAGGCGGAGGCCTCGTGAGTCGCCTGATCCTTCGAGGAGCGCGCCTGGTCGATCCCGCCTCCGGCCACGACGGAACGGCCGACATCCTGATCGAGGACGAGACGATCGAGGAGGTCGGCAAGGTCACCGCTCCGGGCGCCGACTCGATCGACTGCGATGGCCTTGTAGTGGCTCCGGGACTCGTCGACGTGCACGCCCACCTGCGCGAGCCGGGCCGGGAGGATGCCGAGACGGTCGAGACGGGCTCTAAGGCCGCCGCGCTGGGCGGGTACACGGCCATCTGCGCGATGCCGAACACCGATCCCGTGGCCGACTCGGCCGCGGTGATCCTCGAGGTCCTCAACCTTGCCGAGAAGGCGGGGTTCGTGGACATCTCGCCGGCGGCCGCGATCACAAGAGGCCTCGAGGGCGAGCAGATCACCGAGATGGGCGAGCTCGCGGAGCTCGGAGTCCGGTGGTTCACCGATGACGGCGAGTGCGTGCAGTCCGCACAGGTCATGCGGATGGCTCTGGAGTACGCGAAGGCCTTCGACATCGTGATCTCTCAGCACGCGCAGGAGTCCACGCTGTCCTCGGGATGGCAGATGCACGAGGGCCACCACTCCTCGCTTCTCGGGCTGCGCGGCACGCCTGGAGAGGCCGAGAGCGTGATCGTGGCTCGCGACCTCCTCCTGGCTGGGCTGACCGGTGGCCGTCTGCACATCACCCACGTATCCGCCGGCTCCTCGGTCGATCTCATCCGGGACGGGAAGGCTCGAGGGCTTCGCCTGTCGGCCGACGTTACGCCGCACCACCTCACGTTCTGCGACGAGGACCTCCAGGGCTACGACACCAACCTCCGCGTGAATCCTCCTCTGCGAGCCGCGGAGGATCGCAGCGCCCTCGCGGAAGGGCTTGCGGACGGCACCCTCGACGCTGTCGGCACGGACCACGCGCCGCATGCGATCGAGGACAAGGAGGTCGAGTTCGATCAGGCCAGGCCGGGCACGACTGGACTCGAGACGGCCCTGGGAGCTCTCCTGAGCCTCCAGGGCGAGGAGACGGACATCCCCAGGCTCATCGAGAGGATGTCGACCGCGCCTGCCAGGCTGCTCGGGCTCGACGAGCACGGTGGCCCGGTGACCCCGGGGCGGCCGGCCAACCTCGTTCTGTTCGACCCGAAGGCCGACTGGGTCGTCGGCGACCGTCCTTTCGCGTCGAAGGGCCGAAACTCGGCCTTCCTCGGGCGGAAGCTACGCGGCCGGGTGATCCATACCCTGTTGCGCGGCGAGCTGATCGTTCGGGACGGTGAGCTGACCCGGTGACCGAGGCGCTCCTCGTGCTGGAGGACGGCACGGCGTTCCGCGGGCGCGGCTTCGGCGCCGAGGGAGAGAGCTTCGGCGAGGTCGTCTTCAACACCGGGATGAGCGGCTACCAGGAGGTCCTGACGGATCCCTCCTACGCCCGGCAGATCGTGGTGATGACCTACCCGCACGTCGGCAACTACGGCGTCAACGCGGACGATCCCGAGTCGGGCGCGATCCAGGTGGCGGGGTTCGTCGTGCGCGAGGCCGCCCGTAGGCCCAGCAGCTGGCGGGCGCGGTGGTCGCTGGGCGAGTACCTCGAGCGAAGCGGGATCGTCGGCATCGAGGACCTCGACACCCGCGCGCTGACGCTGCACATACGTGAGTCTGGTGCGATGCGCGCAGGGATCTCGACCGTAAACCTCGACGAGGTCTCGCTCGTCGCGCGGGTGCTCGAGCAGCCGGAGATGCTGGGTGCGGACCTGGCGAGCGAGGTATCGACCGGTGAGCCGTACGAGGCCAGCGAGCTGGTCAGCGCACCTGCCCGGAGCGATGGGCGTCAGCTTCGGGTGGCGGCATTCGACTGGGGGCTGAAGCGCAACAGCTTGCGGATGCTGGCGCGCAGCGGATGCGAGACCGTGGTCTATCCCGCTCTGACTCCCGCGTCTGACGTGCTGGCAGGCGGCTTCGACGGCGTGTTCTTGTCGAACGGGCCCGGCGACCCGGCGGCCACCGACTACGCGGTCGAGACGACGCGAGAGCTCGTGGGCAAGGTCCCTGTGTTCGGTATCTGCCTCGGACACCAGATGCTTGGGCGCGCGATCGGCGGCACGACGTACAAGATGAAGTTCGGACACCGCGGCGCTAACCAGCCGGTCAAGGACCTCGAGACCGGACGCGTCGAGATCACGAGCCACAACCACGGCTTCGCGGTCGATCCCGCGGGCTTCGGCGGGACAGAGAGCACGGGCGAGCCGCAGGTCGTCGAGACAAACGCGGGACGCGCGGCGCTAACGCACTGGAACCTCAACGACGGGACGCTCGAGGGGCTCAGGCTGCTCGACGTGCCCGGCTTCTCCGTCCAGTACCACCCCGAGGCCGCGCCGGGTCCCCACGACTCGGCATACCTGTTCGATCGGTTCGCCGAGATGATGAGGTCTGCGTAGTGCCGCGACGTGACGACATCAAGTCGATCCTGATCATCGGATCGGGCCCGATCGTCATCGGACAGGCCTGCGAGTTCGACTACTCGGGGGTGCAGGCATGCAAGGCCCTCAAGAACGAGGGCTACCGGATCGTACTCGTCAACTCCAATCCCGCGACGATCATGACCGACCCCGAGTTCGCGGACGCTACCTATGTCGAGCCGCTGACCCCCGAGTCGGTGCTCGCGATCATCGAGCGAGAGCAGCCCGACGCGTTACTGCCGACGCTGGGCGGACAGACGGGCCTCAACCTCGCCGTCGCGCTCGCCGAGTCCGGCGCGCTCGAGACGAACGGGGTGAGGATGATCGGAGCCGACCTCGAGGCGATAAGGCGCGCGGAGGACCGCCGCATGTTCGTCCAGACGATGAACGAGGCCGGCCTGCCGCTGCCCCGGTCGGGGTTCGCGCACTCGGTGGAGGAAGCACTGACCGTTGCGGGCGAGCTCGGCTATCCGGTCATGGTTCGGCCCTCGTTCGTCCTCGGCGGCGGAGGAACGGGTCTGGCGGGCGACGAGGCGCACTTGCGGGAGATCGCCTCCGAAGGCATCGCGACGAGCCCGATCGACGAGGTACTGGTCGAGGAGTCGGTCGAGGGATGGAAGGAGTTTGAGCTCGAGGTCATGCGGGACCGCGCCGACAACGCGGTGATCGTTTGCAGCGTCGAGAACGTCGACCCCATGGGGGTGCACACAGGAGACTCGATCACCGTGGCGCCCGCGCAGACGCTAACCGACGTCGAGTACCAGGAGATGCGTGACGCGGCGCTCGCCTGCATCCGAGCGGTCGGTGTGGAGACCGGAGGCTCGAACATCCAGTTCGCGGTGAACCCCGAGGACGGAAGGCTCGTCGTGATCGAGATGAACCCGCGCGTATCGCGTTCCTCGGCGCTGGCAAGCAAGGCCACTGGCTTCCCGATCGCGAAGATCGCCGCTCTGCTGGCCGTCGGCTACACGCTCGAGGAGATAACGAACGACATCACGGGGGAGACCCCCGCGGCCTTCGAGCCGGCGCTCGACTATGTCGTCGTCAAGATCCCGCGTTGGGCTTTCGAGAAGTTCCCCCAGGCGGATCCGACGCTCGGTACGCGCATGAAGTCCGTCGGCGAGGTCATGGCAGTCGGCCGCACCTTCAAGGAGGCGTTCGGCAAGGCACTGCGCTCGCTGGAGCGCCCGGTGGCGGCGATGGGCGCCGATGGCGTCTCGGAGCCCCCGGAAGGACTGCTGGCGGCGCTCCGGGCTCCCACCGAGGGACGTCTGGGGCTCGTGGAGCTCGCGCTTGCGAGGGGTTACACGGTCGAGGAGGTCGCCGCCGCATCGCGGATCGATCCCTGGTTCGTGGATCAGATCGCTCAGGTGACCGAGGAGGTGGCGCGCCTGGCGGGGCGTCCGCTTGGCGAGCTGAGTGCGGACGAGCTCCGCTCCGCGAAGCGCGCGGGCCTGTCTGATCGGCGCATCGCTCGGATCACCGGCTCGAGCGAGCGAGATGTCAGAGCTGCGCGTCGCGCGCTGGGCGTGCAGACCGCGTTCAAGACGGTCGACACATGTGCCGGAGAGTTCCGAGCTCAAACGCCCTACTTCTACTCGACCTACGAGAGGGACTCCGAGGTTGATCCGGCGCAGCGTCCGCGTATCGTGATCCTGGGTGCCGGGCCCAACCGGATCGGGCAGGGCATCGAGTTCGACTACGCGTGCGTGCACGCCGCGTTCGCGCTTCGTGAGGCCGGCTACGAGACCGTGATGGTCAACTGCAACCCGGAGACGGTCTCGACCGACTACGACACCAGCGACCGCCTCTACTTCGAGCCGCTCACGGTTGAGGACGTGCTCGCCGTGTGCGAGGCGGAGCAGCCGGAAGGGATCGTCGTGCAGCTGGGAGGCCAGACGCCTCTCGGTCTCGCTCACGAGCTCGAGTCCGAGGGCTGGAAGATCCTCGGCACCTCGCCTTCCTCCATCGATCTCGCGGAGCATCGCGGCAAGTTCGGTGACCTTCTCAGAGAGCTCGACATCGCGCAGCCGCCCGGCGGTCAGACCACGTCTGCGGCGGAGGCTACCTCCGTCGCCGACCGGATCGGCTACCCGTTGCTGGTGCGGCCCTCGTACGTCCTGGGCGGGCGCGCGATGGAGATCGTCTACACGCCGGAAGAGCTCCAGGGATACCTCCAGAACGCAACCGATGCGAGCCCCGAGCACCCGGTCCTCGTCGACCGTTTCCTCGAGGGGGCGATCGAGGTCGACGTCGACGCCGTAGCGGATGGGCAGGAAGTCTTCGTGGGCGCCGTTATGGAGCACATCGAGGAGGCCGGCGTCCATTCCGGCGACTCGTCCTGCACGATCCCGCCGACGACGCTCTCGGACGACGAGCTCGACCACATCGAGGACCTCACCAGAAGGATCGGCACCGCGCTGGGGGTCAGGGGATTGCTCAACATCCAGTTCGCGGTCAAGGACGAGACCGTCTGGGTGCTCGAGGCCAACCCGCGGGCTTCTCGAACCGTGCCGTTCGTGTCCAAGGCTACCGGGGTGCCGCTGGCGAAGGTCGCGGCCCGGGTGCTCGTCGGACACCGGATCGCCGACCTCCGCGCCGAGGGCCTGATCCCCGAGGACGCTCACCGGTATCGCCATCTCCGACACGTGTCGGTCAAGGCCGCGGTCCTGCCCTTCGGGCGGTTCCCGGGCGTGGACACCATCCTGGGGCCGGAGATGAGGTCCACGGGAGAGGTCATGGGCATCGCGGCCGATCTCGGGGTCGCGCTCGCGAAGGCGCAGGCGGGCACGGGGGCGTCCTTGCCTCAGAAGGGCACGGTGTTCATCACGGTGGCGAACCGCGACAAGCGGGCGATCGTCTTCCCGGCGAAGCGCCTCGCTGAGCTGGGCTTCGACATCGTGGCCACCAAGGGGACGGCCGGGCTGCTTGCCCGCTCGGGGATCGACGTTGCGTGCATCGCTAAAGTGTCCGAGGGTCACCCGAACGCGGCCGACATGATCCTGGCCGGCGACGTCGACCTGGTCATCAACACTCCATTCGGGCGGGAGACTCGCTCGGATGGCTACTTCATCCGCACGGCCGCCGCGGCGGCCGGGATCCCCTGCATAACCACCCTTCCGGGCGTGTACGCGGCCGTTCAGGGTATCGAGGCGGCTTCCGGGGGCGAGCACGAGCCCCGCAGCCTCCAGGAGTACCATCGGGCCTCGTGATCAGACAGAAGTGCGAGGTCCTTTCGACCAAGAAATGGGGTGCGTACCACTCGATAACCCTGGTGGCCCCGAAGATCGCCGACGACGCCCGGCCGGGCCAGTTCGTCGAGATCGCGGTCCCTCCGGGCCGGGACATCCTCCTCCGGCGTCCCTTCTCGATCGCTCAGGCGTCTCGTAAGGGGGGCTGGGCCGGGACGCTCGAGGTCGCTTTCTCGGCGATAGGCGCCGGGACCGAATGGCTCGCGAGCGCGGAGGCCCACGATTTCCTCGACGTGGTGGGGCCCCTGGGCACGCCCTACCCGTACCCGCGAGAGACGAGCAACTGCCTCTTGGTCGGCGGCGGGTACGGTGCCGCGCCGCTGTACTTCCTTGCGCAGGAGCTCCGCACCAACGGGCACCGCGTCGACATGATCGTCGGAGCCAGGGACCAGGAGCGAGTGTTCAAGGCCGTCGAGGCCAAGCGTCTTTCGGTTCACGTCGCGCTTACAACTGAGGACGGAAGCCTTGGCGAGAAGGGCGTCGTGACCGATCAGCTCGCCGGGATGATCGGCCGCAGCCACACCGATGTCGTCTACGCCTGCGGGCCGAACGCGATGCTTAGGGCTGTCGCGGAGCAGTGCGCGCAGCTCGGCGTCCCGAGCCAGGTCGCGGTCGAGGAACTCATGGCCTGCGGGATGGGCATCTGCTGGACCTGTGTCGTCCCCGTGATCAAGAAGGACGGGAAGAGCTGGGACTACGTCAGGACGTGCGTCGACGGCCCCGTGTTCAACGGCGCGCGGGTGTGGTGGGAGAAGTGGCTCGGAGGCAAGTCCGTGCCGACGGAGACGCCGCCGCACGGTTTCCGGGTTGACGAGCTCGTGGGAGACAAGGCCTCGTGGCAAAGCGAGTGACGCTCGGGATCGACCTGAACGGCCTGCAGCTGCCGACGCCGGTTCTCGCCGCGTCGGGGTGTTTCGGGTCGGGAAAGGAGATGTCCGAGATCGTCGATCTCAAGCGGATCGGCGGGATCGTCACGAAGACCGTGACCGGTGAGCCGATCCGCGGCCTGCCCACGCCTCGCATGTTTGAGACGAAGTCGGGGATGCTCAACGCTATCGGTATCCAGAACGGAGGCGTCGAGGCGTTCGTCCGCAAGGAGGGGGCGTGGATAGCTCGAGCCGGGGCGCCGATCATCGTCTCGATCGGAGGAAAGACCGTTCAGGAGTTCGCGGACGTCGCGGTCCGAGTCAGCCAGATCCCGGGCGTCACCGCGCTGGAGGCGAACATCTCCTCCCCTAACTTCAATAGGGGCGGTCAGCTGTTCGCTCGCGACCCAGCCGCGTCGGCCGAGGTCATCAGCACCGTCACGCGCATGACGCACCTTCCCGTCTTCGCCAAGCTCACCGCCGACGTCACGGACATCGTCGAGGTCGCGGACGCCTGCGTGCGCTCCGGCGCACACGGCCTGTCGCTGATCAACACGCTGTCGGGGATGGCTATCGATGTCGAGACCTTCAAGCCGGTCCTGGGCGCTATCACCGGCGGCCTTTCCGGTCCGGCGATCAGGCCGGTCGCCATCCGGGCGGTCTTCCAGGTCGCCCGCGCTTTTCCAGAGACCCCCATCCTCGGCATCGGCGGGATCACTGACGCGCCCAGCGCGATCGAGTTCCTCCTGGCCGGCGCGTGGGCGGTCCAGGTGGGCACGGCCAACTACTACAACCCCGAGGCCACCGCCGAGATCGGACAGGGGATCGGGGAGTTCCTCCTCCGTCGCGGGATGAGGAGCCCTGCCGACCTCCGGGGCAAGGTGGTCGCGCCGCCGACGTCCGAGCCGGCGTATCACGGCGGGTGAAACGCAACCCCCTCATCGTCGCTGCGGACGTCTCTGACGTGGACGCGGCGGAAGACCTGGCCAAGAGCCTCAGCGGGCGGGTGGGGATGGTCAAGGTCGGCCTGGAGCTCTTCGTCGCTGCCGGCCCCAAGGCGGTGGAGCGGGTGCGGGCGCATGCTCCGGTGTTCCTCGACCTCAAGCTGCACGACATCCCGACCACCGCAGGCCGCGCGGCGCGCCAGGCTGGCAAGCTCGGGGCGTCGCTGCTCACGGTTCATGCCCTTGGCGGGCCGGACATGATCCTGGCCGCGGTGGAGGGGGCGAACGAGGGTGCCGCCGAAGCCGGCGTGCGCGCTCCTCAGGTCATCGCGGTCACCGTGCTGTCGAGTCTGGCCGAGGCGGCGGGTGCCTCACCCGCCTCCCTGGCGTTCGAAGCGATCACTGCCGGCGCTGCAGGTGCGGTGGTGTCGGGTGAGGACGTGAAAGACGTGCGCGAGGCGCTGGGTGAGGATCCGGTCTTCGTCGTCCCCGGCATCCGTCCCGCTGGTCAGGACTCGAACGACCACGTCCGCGTCCTGACGCCGGGAGAGGCGCTCGAGGCAGGCGCGACATTCATCGTCGTCGGCCGGCCGATCACGCGGTCGCCGGATCCCGCTGCGGCGGCCGAGGCGATCCTCCGTGAGATCGGGGTCGGATGAACCAGGATCAGGTCCTCGAGCTGCTCCGGAAAAAGCAGGCCGTGCGCACCGGACACTTTCTTCTGTCCTCCGGCAAGCACTCGGATACCTACGTGGAGAAGGCGCGCGTGTTCGAGGACCCGGCCCTGACCGTCCGCCTCGCCGAGGAGCTCGCCCGCTGGCACGAGAACATCCAGCTGATCGTCAGTCCGGCTGTCGGCGCACTTCCTTTCGGCTTCGCGGTCGCCCTCGCCGCCGGCGCTCGCTTCGTCTACGCGGAGCGCGAGGCTGGTGCAATGTCCCTGCGACGCGGATTCTCGATCGCACCCGGCGAGCGCGCGCTGATCGTCGAGGACGTCATCACCACCGGAGGATCGGCCGGAGAGGTCTACGGGCTGGTCGCGGAGGCCGGGGCCGACGCTCTGGGTGTGGCCGCGCTCGTCGATCGTTCCGCCGGCGATGTGGTGTTCCCGTTGCGTGCTCTTGCGCGCGTCTCCGCGGATGCCTGGGACCCGGGGGAGTGCCCCCTGTGCGCCGACCGTGTCCCGATCGAGTCTCCGGGCTCCAGCCGGCTGGCCTGAAACCGCAGGTCGCCCAAGCAAGATCCGTTTTGCCCGAAACGGAGCCGAAGCGGTATCATCCGGCCGACCCGGAATGCTTTCGAAGGAGGAACCATGCCCCTACCGACCCTGACCGAGGAACAGCGCCGCGACGCTCTGGCCAAGGCCGCCATAGCTCGAAAGAAGCGGGCCGAGCTGAAGGACCAGCTCAAGAACGGACGTTTGCGCCTGGGGGACATCCTGGCCCGCAGGGAGGACGACACCGTCGCCAAGATGAGGGTCTCCTCGGTATTGGAATCTTTGCCCGGAGTGGGCAAGGTGCGGGCACGCAAGCTGATGGAGCGTCTGGATATCTCCGCCAGCCGCAGGGTGCGCGGCCTCGGCGCCAAGCAGAAGGAAGCGCTCCTCGCCGAGTTCAGCGGAAAATAGCCGGGGCCGCGGCCGGCTCTTCGTGATCTCCGGCCCCTCGGGGGTCGGCAAGGGCACGGTGGTTCGCGCTCTGCTCGAGGCCCGGCCGGACCTGCGGTTCGCGGTCTC
>JBOGVX010000193.1:0-3237 GCA_050693165.1 Actinomycetota bacterium
CGTGCAGGATCGGCTCGGCCGCTCGCTGCCTGGTCACGTCGCCTCTATCAACCTCGAGCTGGCCCGGATCCCCGCCAGGGCAACGAGCGTGAAAAGGACTCCCGAGACCGTGAGCCAGACACGCACATCGATGCCCGGACCAACGGCCAGGAGGAGCAGGGATGAGGCCACCGGGCCGGACTCCCCGAGTATCGAGAATGCCGCGGTCACCCGGCCCGGTGCCCGAGCCACGCGCTGAATGAGAGCGTTGGCCGACGCGACGAAGAAGGAGAAGCCGATCCCGAACACGATGTTGGCCACCACCGCCGCCGCTCCGATAGCCACGGCCACGTAGACGAGGAAGCCCATCCCGGCCAGGAGCAGGCCTCTCGTGGCGAATCTCAGCTCGAGTCCCGCCCCACTGCGTATCCGGGTTAGAAGCAGCGCGCCGATCAGCTCTCCGACCCCGTAGACGGTCCAAACGAGGCCCAGGAAGTCCTGACCGAGACCGAGGTCGTCCTTGATGTACGTGGGCTCCAGCGTGATCAGCTGCCCGATCAGGAACCAGACGCAAAGGTCCAGAAGCAGCAGCCGGCGTAGAGGCAGCTCGCGCCAGGCCTCGCGGAATCCCTCTCCGATGTCCCCGAGGATCCTGACCTCGGTCTCCGAGCTTTCGCTGCGGAGGTCGGGCACCCGGAAGAGGAAGATCACCGCCGCGATCGCGGTGGCCACGAGCGTCACGAAGTAAGGGGTCTGCGGTCCTCCCGTCGCCGCCAGGAAGGCTGCGAAGCCTGGACCGATGATCATCTGGACGGATCCGACCCCGGAGATCATCCCGTTCGCGCGCACCAACTTGTCGGTTGGAACCAGGCGAGGGACCATCGCTCCGCGGGCGGGCATGTTCGCCGCGAACGCCAAGCCGTACAGCATGGCGGTGACGTAGAGCCAGACCAGCGAGTGGGTCGTCAGCGCGATAAGGGGGAGCGGCAGGGCCGCGAAGGAGATGGCGACGAGCAGCCACTTGGCGCTCCACCGGTCGGCTATGGCGCCGTAGAGCGGGCTGACGAGGATCAACGGGACGGAGTACGAGCCGATCAGCAGAGCGACCTGTGTCGCGTTCGCGTTCAGACGGTAGGTGGCATCACCGATGACCACCAGGAAGAAGCCCCACCGCGCCAGTTGAGCGAAGCTGTCGCCCAGCACCAGCCAGAGGAACGGCCGGTTCTTGGTGAGGAGATGGGGCGGGCCCGAGGGACCACCCGCTCGCGGCAGAGGTATGTCGGCGGCTGCGTTGCCGCCCTTCACCACCCGGCCGACCCGCCGCTCGCGTGCCACAGCTTCCTCGGAGCCTCCTCTCGTCCCTTCCCGTTCGGCGCAGCGTAGCCGCCCGCCAGTCCCTTCCAACGCGCGAGATCGGTCGGAGCATCCTCGGCCATCGCCTCGAGCAGGCGCCCCTCGCGTCTAGCTTGGGCCAGCGGGACCAGGTCCCAGACCGCCTCCGCGACGACGCTGACTCCCTGCACCCCCGTCCTGCGCAGCTGGCCCCAAACCGCCAGGGCGAAGCCGTGGAAGATCGTGCGGGCGCACTTCTCCTGGACCCGCTCGAAGACCGTGACCTCGAGGGGGCCGGTTGCGTCGTCGAGCGTGAGGAAGATGATCCGCTGACCGCTGCGCACCGCCGGGGTCTGCGAGGACACCTTCACCCCCGCGACCATCACCCATTCCCGTCCGCGTCTACGGCGAAGGTCTTTGGAGCGGACGGCGCCGATATCCTTGAGGAGCGGCTCGTAGAAGGACAGCACGTGGCGGCTCGTGTCCATGCCCATCACCTCGAGCTCCGCGCGCACCTGCTCGGCCTCCGTGTACTCGCGAAGGCCGGGCGGCCCCTCCCCCGCCCGGAGCGGCAGCGCCATCTGCTGGCCCTCCCGCGGAGCGTCCGCCGTCATGGCGGTGAAAAGCCGGTCTCGCCGCGTCCCGCGTCGCGGCTTCAGAGCCTCGAACGCGCCGACATGAGTCAGCGCTTCGACCACAGGCCGCGATACCTCCGCGCGCCGCATGAAGTCGTCGACCGACGCGAACGGCTTTCGAGCGCGGGACTCCAAGATCGAGCGCATCTCGGCATCCGATATCCCATGCACATCCTGTAAGGCCAGCCGGATCCCGAAGCCGTCATCGGTGGGCTCCACGATGTACGCCTTCTGGCTGCGGTTGACGTCGAGCGGCAGGATAGGGACACCGCAATGCCGCGCGTCCTCCAGGATCAGGCGGCGGGGGTACATGCCGGGCTCGTGCGTCAGCACTCCCGCCAGGAAGTGCGCCGGGTAGTGAGCCTTGAGCCAGGACGACTGGTAGGTCGGCACGGCGAATGCGGCGGCGTGGGCCTTGCAGAATCCGAACGAGGCGAACGACGCCAGCTCTCGCCAGACCTTGTCCGCGTCTTCGGTGCCGAGACCGCAGGCTACGGCCTTGCGCACGAACGCGTTCTCGATCTCGCCTATCTCGGCGCCGTCGTCGAGGTGCCGGCGGATCCGGTCGGCCTCGGCGAGCGTGTACCCCGCAACCTGGAGCACTCGCATGATCTGCTCGTGGTAGACGATCACGCCGTGCGTCTCCTGGAGCGCCGGCTTCAGCGCGGGATGGCCGTAGCGGGGCCGCTGCTGCCCGTGCCGGCGGTTGAGGAACGGCGTGACCATGTCGGACTTAACGGGACCCGGGCGGAACAGAGAGATGTCGATGATCAGGTCCTCGAACCGTTCGGGCTGCAGCTTCTGGAGCAGCTCCCGCTGACCCGGTGACTCGATCTGGAAGCAGCCGATGGTTCGCGACGAGCGGATCAGGTCGAACGCCGCGGGGTCGTCGCGCGGGATCCGGTCGAGGTCGATCCGCTCGCCCGAGGTTCGATGGATCTCTTCGAGCGAGTGGCGCATCGACGAGAGCAGGCGCACGCCGAGCACGTCCAGCTTCAGCAGCCCCAGGCGCTCGACGTCGTCCTTGTCGGCCTGGACCATCCGGTGCTCCAGGAACGAGCGCTCCAGCGGGACCCGGTCCATGAGGTCGTCTCGCGAGAGCACGATCCCCGATGGGTGCAGCGCCGGGTGGCGGGGGAAGCCATTGAGCCGCTCGGCGACCCGGAACAGCATCTCGAGCTGGCCGGCGCCGAGGTTCGATCCTCGCAGCTCCGGCAGCGTCTCGAGCGCGTCGCGGATCCGGTTCGCGCCGATACGCGGGAACGCCTTGGCGACGCGGTCTTTCTCGTCG
>JBOGVX010000194.1:0-4624 GCA_050693165.1 Actinomycetota bacterium
GCATCATCGTGCCGCACGCCGTTCGCTTGTTGGCCGGCGCGAGCTATCGGCTGGTTATCCCGCTGTCGATCCTTTTCGGCGCGGCGTTCCTGATCCTCGCCGACACCGCAGCTCGAACAACTCTCGCTCCCGCGGAGATCCCCATCGGTGTCGTGACCGCACTGTTCGGTGCTCCTTTCTTCGTTCTCGTACTGCGCCGGAGCCGGAGGGTCTGATGGCGAGCCTCGCCGTTCGCGACGTGGCCGTGTCCTACAACGGGACGCGAGCGGTCCAGGGGTTGAGCTTCAGTGCGCCGGCCGGGAGCTGGCTGGGCCTGGTCGGGCCAAACGGCGCCGGCAAGACCACGGTGCTCCGCTCCATCGCCGGCCTCGTCGGCTTCGAGGGAGCCATCTCGCTGGATGGCGCCGAGGTATCCGAGTCGGCGCGCCGCGACCTCGCGCGCTCGATCGCCTTCGTGCCCCAGCGGCCGGTAATACCCGGCGGAACGACCGTGGCCGAGTACGTGATGCTTGGGCGTACCCCGCACATCTCTTATCTCGGCAGCGAACGGGCTCCCGACCGCCGAGCCGTGGCCCAGGTGATGGAAAGGCTGGAGCTGGCATCGTTCGCCTCGCGACCCCTGGGCTCGTTGAGCGGCGGTGAGACCCAGCGCGCGGTCCTGGCGCGTGCTCTGGCCCAAGAGGCGCCGCTGCTGCTTCTCGACGAGCCGACCAGCGCGCTCGATGTGGGTCGTGCGCAGGGGGTACTCGAGCTGATCGATGACCTTAGGAAGGAAGAGGGCCTGACCGTCGTGAGCGCCATGCACGACCTGACGCTGGCCGGCCACTTCCCGGAGGACCTGCTGATGCTGGACCGCGGCCGCGCCGTCGCGACTGGAAAGGCCAGGGAGGTGCTGACGCCGCAGACGATCCAGAGGTACTACGGCGCGAGGGTGAAGGTCCTCGAGGAGCCCGGCGGGGGCATCGCCGTCGTTCCGACTCGGGACGGCACGTCTTGACCGAGCAGCCGCCGGCCCAGCCGCCACCAAGGTCCTCGGGCCACGCCGCCTCTCTGGTGATCGTCAACACGGGGGACGGCAAGGGCAAGACCACCGCAGCGATGGGCACGCTGCTTCGCGCCGTGAGCCGAGGGTGGCGCGTGTGCGTCGTGCAGTTCATCAAGTCCGGAAGCTGGAGGGTGGGCGAGGAGGACGTGGCTCGCGGCCTCGGGGTCGACTGGGTGTCGCTGGGCGAGGGATTCTCCTGGGACTCCGAGGATCTCGAGCGGGACAGAGCCGCGGCCGCCTCGGCATGGGAAGAGGCCCACACGAAGATCCGGTCCGGCGACTACGACGTGATCGTCTTGGACGAGGTGACGTACCCGATGAACTGGGGCTGGATCTCTACCGGCAACGTTGTGCAGGCGATCAGGGAGCGTCCGGCTCGGGTCAACGTCATAGCAACAGGACGGGACGCGCCCCCCGAGCTGGTCGAGGTAGCGGACACCGTCACCGAGATGACCAACGTGAAGCACGCTTTCGATTCGGGCATCGCGGCGCGAAGGGGGATCGATTTCTGATGGCACGGAGCTACCCTTGGCGTTGACCCTGCTCCTCGGCGGCGCTCGAAGCGGCAAGTCCAGTCTCGCCGGTCGGATGGCCGGCGAGATGGGAGAGGAAGTCGTCGTGGTCGTGACGGGTAGCGCCCGCGACGAGGAGATGGCCGAGCGGATCCGCCGGCATCGGGCCGAGCGACCGCCGACGTGGCGGACGATCGAGGAGCCCGAGGATCTTGTCAGAGCGCTGTCGACCGCCCCTCCGGATCCGCCCATGATCGTGGACTGCCTCACCCTGTGGATTGCAAACGGCATGGAGGCGGGGTGGCACGACGCCGAGCTGGAGGAGAGGTCACGCCGCGCCGCTGAGATCGCCTCGGCGAGACCGGGGCCGACGTTCGCCGTGAGCAACGAGGTCGGCTGGGGGATCGTGCCCGTGAATGTATTGGCTCGGCGGTTTCGAGACGTCCTCGGCCGGACCAACCAGCTGTGGGCCGAAGCGGCCGAGCGAACGCTGCTTATGGTGGCCGGCCGCGTCCTCCCGCTGGTTTCGCCTACTGAGTACCTAGATAGCCTTGACTGAGCTCTTGCGCTCGCTGCTGGCTCAACTTCCGGAGCCCGACCGGGAAGCGTCGAGGGCCGTCACCGATCGCGCGGCCCGAGTCCTGCGGCCGGTCGGGGCCCTGGCCCGGTTCGACGCGGTGGCAGCGTGGGTGGCGGCGTGGCAACGGAGCGACGAGCCCGAGGTGAACGCCCCCGCCGCGATCGTGTTCGCGGCGGATCACGGCGTGGTCGTTGAGGGGGTCAGCGCCTATCCGTCTGAGGTCACCCGCGCCATGGTCAAGGCACTGGAAGACGGCGTGGCAACGGCGAGCGTGATGGCCCGGTCGGTGGGCGCAGAGCTGGCCGTGGTCGATGTGGGGGTGGGGCTGCCCACCGCCAACCTGGCCAGAGGGTCGGCGCTCAACGAGGAGCGATTCGCCGAGTGCGTTCAAGTCGGCCGCGACTCCGTGGCCGCCGCCAGCTGCGACCTCCTGGTCTTGGGCGAGGTGGGTATCGGGAACACCACCGCGGCGGCTGCGGTCTGCGCCGCACTCTTCGGTGGCCCCGCGGGGAGCTGGACGGGCCGAGGGGCAGGTCTGGGGGACACAGAGCTGACAAGGAAGGTCGCCGTGGTCGAGAGGGCGCGCGAACGCCTCGACCCCGATCTCCCCCCTCTGGAGATCCTCCGCGAGGTCGGAGGAGCAGACTTGGCGGCCATTGCCGGGGCCGTCGTGGAGGCAAGACTCCGATCGATCCCGGTTCTCCTCGACGGGTTCGTGGTCTGCGCCGCTGCCGCCGCGCTGCACGTTGAGCGACCGGCCTCACTGGCCCACTGCTGGGCGGGGCATCGGTCCAAGGAGCCCGGGCATGGAGCGCTGCTCGAGCTCCTCGACATGGAGCCGCTGCTCGACCTGTCGATGCGCCTGGGAGAGGGGACCGGTGCACTGGCGGCGGTCCCACTGGTTCGGCTGGCTTGCGACTCCGTCACGCGGGTGGCCACCTTCGAGGAGTGGGGCCTGAAGCGACCGTGACCGGTCTCGGAGCGGCGATCGGATTCCTCACCAGGATCCCCGTCGGCGCTTCCTCTGGCGACTCGCGCCGACTGGCCAGGGGCGTCCCATGGTTCTCAGTTGTCGGCGCTCTCGTCGGGGCGATCGTGGCCGCGGTGTTCGCGGGCGCCGGTACGGTGCTCCCCGCTTTCGTAGCCGCGAGCCTCGCAGTTGGTACGGGTCTTCTGGTTACCGGGGCCTTCCACGAGGACGGGCTTGGAGATACGGCCGACGCCCTTGTGGGCGGATGGACCCGTGAAGAACGATTGCGGATCCTGCGCGACCCCAGGCTGGGCACCTTCGGTGTTTGCGCTGTTGTCGTGAGCCTCCTGCTGCGGACCTCTGCGGTGGCTTCGATGGCTCCCTGGGATGCGGCAGCGGCTCTGGTCGCTGCGCATGCCCTTGCCAGGGTGGCCTCGATCGGACTGATCTCCTTCCTGCCCGCTGCCTCCGATGAAGGGCTCGGCGCCGGCTATGCGGCGGCAGTACGCACGCGGCACGTCTTGCTGGGAGCGCTGGGAGGTCTTTTGATCGCAGGCTCGGTCCTGGGCATCTTCCTGGTCCCCTCTGCCCTCGCGGCCGTGTTCGGAGCCTCGGTCATGGGCCTGCTCGCCAAGAGAAGGATCGGCGGTCTTACCGGAGACATCCTCGGAGCCGCCGAGCAGACGGCGGAAACGCTGGTCCTACTGCTCGCCGCGAGCGCCGCAACGAACGGCTGGGCTTCGGTGGCGTGGTGGCGTTGAGGCGAGCCTGGCTCCTTCGTCATGGCTCCACCGACTTCAGTGAGCAGGGAAAGTTTCTCGGGTGGACGGATCAGCCCCTGTCGCCGGCAGGCCGGGCCGAGGCTGCGGCCCTCAAAGAGATCGTCTCAAGGCTGTCACCGGATCGCGTCTGGTCCTCGGACCTCGTTCGGGCTGTCGAGACCGCACGGCTAGCGGCCACGGAGCCGACGGTCGATCCGAGGCTGCGCGAGCTCGACTTCGGCGATCTCGAGGGTCTGAGGTGGGGGGAGCTGACTCCGTCTCTGCAGAAGGCGCTGGTGCGTTTCGAAGGGTTCGAAGCACCCGGCGGAGAGTCGGTCGAGGAGCTTCGCGAGCGGGTGCACGGGTTCACCGAAGAGCTCGGGCCCGGGAGACACCTGCTGGTCACTCACGGCGGGGTGATCAGGCTGATGTTGCGGGAGCTGGGCGACACAAGGACGGTCGGCCCGGGCGAGATCGTCGAGCTGGCGCCTGTGGGAGAAGCTAGGAGGACGCCGCGGTGAGAGTCGGCGTGTCGCCCGACGCGACGGGTGGGACCGTCGTCGGCGGGATCGTGAACGAGACTCGAGATCCTCCGCCCGGTAGCGGCTCGGCCCACAGGATGCCTCCGTGCAGGGCGATCAGGTTGCGCGCGAGATTGAGTCCCAGGCCCAGTCCGGCGCGCTCCTTGGTCATGATCTCTTCACCCGGCGAGAACGCTTCGGCAAGAGCGGCAGCGACCTTGTCCCTGTTCACTCC
>JBOGVX010000195.1:0-2328 GCA_050693165.1 Actinomycetota bacterium
TTCCGGTAGCTCGCGTGGCAGTTGCGGGCAAGTTTCAGGGCGAGGGCTATCAACTTCTTCGCCTGTCGTAGTTCAGTCGTGCCGTCCGCCGTCTGCGACTCGAGTTCCGCGAGCTCGGCGTCCACCCTTTCTTTGCGCTCCCGGAAGGTGTCCCGGTCGATGTCGCCGGCGAGGTACAGGTCCAGGAGGCGCTCCTTCTCGTTGGCCAGCCGCTCCAGGCGCCGGGCGACGAACCGGGTGCTCTGCGCCCGGTGTCGCTCCGCTGTGGCTACCTCGTCCTCCAGGATTGCCTCAAGCCGCTTCTGGAACCCTGCGGGAAGATTGACCTCCCGGTAGAGGTCTTCGACTGCCCGCTCCAGATCCCGGGCCGGCACGTAGGGCTCCCCACACTTCTGTCGGGCGTTGAAGTGGCTGGCGCAGCCGAAGTAAGCGAAGTCATTCTTGTTCCGTCCCTTCACCACGTTGTAAAGGAGCCTGCCCCCGCATGCCCCGCACCACAGGACGCCCTTGAGGAAGTGTTTGTGGCGGCGCTGGCGCTCCTTGGAGCGACCGTGGCTCCCCAGGAGGGCCTGCACACGCTCGAACAGGTCTGTCGGAACGATCGGCTCGTGGGCGCCGTCGTGGGTTGCGCCACGCCAGGGGATCTTCCCAATGTAGGCCACGTTGGAGAGCATCTCGTGAAGGGACGAGCGACTCACGGGATGTCCCCGGCGGTTGCGGAGCCCCCGGCGCGACATCTCCTCGGCCAGAGCGTAGAGCGCCCAGTTACCCGTGGCGTAGAGCTCGTACGCCTCCCGGACCAGGGGAGCTTGCTCGGAGGGGACGATGGTGGCCCGGCCGCGCCGCTGCCCTGAGAGATGATCTAGGCGCACGTTCCGATACCCGATCGGGGCCAGATTCGGCCACCCTCCCTCCCGGACCTTCTGGGCGATGCCCTTGCGGATTTCTGCCGACAGGTTGTTGGAATACCACTCGGCGACCACGGCCAGCATCCCCTCGACCATCTTCCCCGACGCGGTGGCCTCGAGACCCTCGGTGACCGAGACGAGCTGGACGCCCGAGCGCTCCAAGAGCTCCCGGACCTCCGCGTAGTCCCGGATGTTCCGGGCCAGCCGGTCGAGCTTGTGGACCACCAGATGCCGGATGGACGGGTCCTCTCGGACCCGGCGGAGCAGTAGTTGGAACTGCGGACGGTCGGCGGTGCGAGCCGACTCGCCGCGATCGGAGTAGACGTCGACGAGTGCCCAGCCCCTGTCGGCGACGTACCGAGTGCAGGCGGCCTGTTGGGCGGCGATGGAGTACCCTTCTTCCGCCTGCTCCTTCGTCGAAACACGCACGTACACGACGGCGTTCATCGCGCCTCCTCTCTCAGAAGCTCCTCGGCGAGTGCCAGCAACGCCCTCGCAAGCGGCCGGAGGCTAGCACCTGCCCATGACGCCTCAGGACGGCCTTGGTCGCCGTCTGTCGAGCCCGCCTCGGCGGGTTGAGGACTATTCAGCTGCCGCGGGGGATCCGTTAGCCGTCGCCTCCGGTCCACACACGACCGAGACAGTTGCGGACGTCGTACGGGCCCCCATCCTTCGCCGGGAGCTCGGTGAGGGAAAAGCGATCGGACGTTCCGGGCGCGGCCCATACAGAGCCGAGGACTCCTCGGGCCGCGATCAGCTCCTCGCTGGAGAGAAAGACCGGCAGGGCCGGCTTCTTCCCCCCGCGCCCCCCTCGTCTCGGGCGGGCCAAGGCGGAGATCTTCTCCTCCCGCGCGGTGTCGGGGACGAGCACCAGGACGTTCGGGAACCCCGGAGCATCGCCCCACCCCGTCGCGAACCTTCTATAGCCCCGGAGCTTCTCGGAGACGGCGGCGGGGCCCTCGGTCCCGCGGTCGTACTCCAGGTAGAACTCGCAGGCCCCACCGGGATGGAGGTACCGCCCGAACCCATCAGGCTGAATCTCACCGGCGCGGGTGCGGACCTTCCGCTCGGGCAGCCACCGGTGCAGGCCCTGGTCCGGGTGGTTCCGTGAGGCTTCGACCAGCGAGCAGAAGAAGTCGTTGAGGCCGATCCGGTGGCGGAGGTTGCGGTTCGAGCGGTAATCCTCGTCCGGGACCCACGGGAGCTGACCGCGGGGGACCCGCTCGAGGTGCGCGAGCACCGACGCGCCGACGCCGCTGAGGAAGTGGTGCTCGGGGGATCTTCCGCGACCGAATCCCTCAGGTGGCTGGAACGATCCGACGAGCTCCAGAGACTTCAGTTCACTGAGCTGGTCCTGGCATCGGCGGAGGGAAGCGAAATACAGGCTCTTGAGGTTCCGAGTGGTCAGAACCTTGTGCTC
>JBOGVX010000196.1:0-4593 GCA_050693165.1 Actinomycetota bacterium
GACGTCGGGTGGTGGGCGGTGGCCGCGTTCGTTATGCCGCTTCTGCTTGCGCGGCAGATGTTCTTCCGAACGCAGGCGCTGGAGATCGCAACCAACGAGCTGAAGGATCGCGAGGTCATCCTCCGCAATCTGTCGAACCGCATGGCGGAGGAGCGTCAGGACGAGAGGAAGGCGATCGCCGGCTACCTCCACGACGACCTTGCGCAGGTTCTGTACCGGATGGCGCTGCACCTCGACATCTCCGAGAAGCATCTCGAGAAGGGAGACTCAGCCAAGATGCGCGAGGAGATCGTTGCCTTGCGTGGCTCGAGGGATCGAGCGATGGAGCTCGTGCGCGCACTGATCAAGGACCTGCATCGTTCGCCTCTCGGTCGTGAGGGTCTCAGCGAAGCGCTCAACTCCTACGCTCTGGAGGTCCAGCGAGACACGGGCGTGCGCATCGAGACCGAGCTCGAGGAGGCGCCGATGGCGGCGCCGGTCCAGCTCCTCTGTTACCACGTGGCTCGCGAAGCAGTCATGAACGCGATCAAGCATGCCGAGGCCTCGCTGATCACGATCAGCCTGAAGGCAACTCAAGACGGTGCGCGACTCGCCGTGAGTGACAACGGTAAGGGTTTCGACGTGGACGACGGCGAGCCAGAGGGTCACTACGGTCTGACCATGATGAAAGAGCGCGCCCAGGTCTCGGGCGGGTCATTCCGCATCGAGAGCGCCCCCGGCGCCGGGACGACCGTGGCCGCCGACTTCCCTACGGATTGGCTGATCGAAGCCGACGGGCAGGGCGACGCGCAGGAGAACGGGCAGGCCGAGTCTGACGCTGAGGGACTCCAAGCATCGCCCAAGTAACGAACCACCCCGCACCAACCCACATCACAAGATCCCCGGCACTAACCACTGCGTTGAAAGGCTCACGGACGGCGATCACGTCGCCCAGGAACGTGAGCTGGTCCGCGGGCCCCAACAGATGATGCTTCCCGCCCAGCTCGCGAGGGACATCCTCGAGGGCTCCGCCCGCCTCGGCGACTGCCGGCCCTGAAACAGGCATTCCCTGGTTCACGACGATGGGGATCAGATTGAGCACCACGCCGATCAGGATCAACAGGAAGCCACGCGTCCTCAGGTTCGTGACCATGACCACCGCTATCAGGACGAACGAAAGAAGCAGGGCAACGAACGGCAGGTAGCGAAAGGGACCGGTCGCGCCCCGCGGTATCGGCACTATCTGCAAGACCAGTGCGGCCGGCACCAGCCACCACAGGATCACGTCGAGCTGGGCGAGGTTACGGATGCTGCCGCCGAGTCCCCAGCCCAGCAGCAGGCCGATAACCAAGATGCTCGCAAGCAAGAGCACGTCGCCATGATAGGGATGCTCCCTCCCCGCGGGTTCGTGTGTAACGAACCCCGCTATCCTGGGGGTCATGACCGAACAGCCGCAGGTGGTCGTGCCCGGACAACCCGTCGAGCCAGAGAGCGGACCCGAGAGCGAGGGCTCGATAGCGCAGCCCGCCAAGCTCATTCGCATCGCCTCGATGATCCGAGAGCTGGTCGAGGAGGTTCGTCAGACCAGCCTGGATGAGGGAGGAAAGGCGAGGCTCGCGGACATCTACCACAACTCGATCGACGAGCTTAAGGAATCCCTGTCCGAGGACCTTCGACGCGAGCTGGACAAGCTCGCGATCCCACTGGAGTCCAAGTCATCCGAGGCCGAGATCCGGGTCGCCCAGGCACAGCTCCTGGGATGGCTCGAGGGACTCTTCCACGGCATCCAGGCAGCGCTCTGGGCGCAGCACATGCAGGCTCAAGGGGCGCTCGAGGAGATGAGGCGCCGTCAGCTTCCCAGCGGCCCGCCTGATGGACCTCCCGGCATGCCCGGCGAGGAGCCGGCCGGGCCCGGCAGACCGGGCCAGTACCTCTGAGACTCATCCACGCAGCGATCGGCTGGGCGATCGTGGGTTCCTTCGGCGTGATCTGGCTCTGGGGGATGGCCGCGCTCATCATCCGCCGGCCCCCCGGCCGCAGGTTCTGGTGGCCGGTGACCTTCGTCCAGGTGACGTTGATAGTCCAGGCGGTCGCGGGCGTCATCCTGCTCCTGCTCGGCGGGAAGGCCTCGGCTCTCCACTACGTCTACGGGGTCATCTTCCCCGGGCTCGTCCTGATAGTGGCCCACGTTCTGTCCCGTGAGCAGTTCGCGCATCGACCCTGGCTCCCGTTCGCCATCGCGTCGTTCTTCTGCCTCGGTCTTACGCTTCGGGCTCTCATGACGGGGCTCGGGTACCCCTAAAAGAGGCTTTAGCTTCGTCTGCTACGCTTTTCCGCCGTGGCGAAGAGAAGAGGACGTCCACCGCCGAGGCGGGGACCCAGAAGGCCTGTTACAGCGGCCACGCGTGCCAAGCGCGCGGACCGGGCGGGGGATCACAAGGAGGACACCCTTCAGGTGGAGGGCGTCATCCAGGAGGCCCTGCCCAACACCATGTTCCGAGTCGAGCTCGACAACGGCCACCTGGTCCTCGGCCACATATCCGGGAAGATGCGCAAGCACTACATCCGCATCCTCCCCGGTGACCGGGTGACGGTCGAGCTATCGCCGTACGACCTCACCCGTGGACGCATCGTGTACCGGAGCCGCTGAGTCAGCTTCTACCAAGCTGCCAGATGGCCCTAATGAGCAAGTCGTAGTAGAAAGGGTATAACAGTGAACGAAACAAGCCTCCGCGACAGCAATGCGCTGCTGGCTGCTGCCGTCTCCCGTTCCTCCATTGGGGATCTGATCCCCGCTTCGCCGGCTGAGCTGGCAAGAGACTCGGGCGTCGAGGACAGGCTCAGCGTGGCTCGCGCGGTACGAGCTCTCATGTCCCGGGGTCGGATCGCACAGGAAGGTGCCAGCTACAGGCTGCTGGACGGACGCCCTCTTGAGCCGGGAGAGCAGGCGTCGGTGCGCCGGCCGACGAAGAGGCGTCGCAGGGCGGGCGCCGATGGCTCCTCGCCGGCCTCGGCCGAGCCGACCTACGACGGTCTCGGTCGTTCCATGATCGAGCGACTCATCGAGCTCTCCGCTGATGTCTCGGAGCTGCGCACGGCGTTGGAGCGCGCTCGTTCCGAAGGCGAGGCGGCGAGGCGAGAAGCAGTCGAGGTAACCCGCCGCGCTGCAGACGATCGACGCAAAGCTCAGAGGTTGGAGGACGAAGTCACGGCGCTGAAGCGCCGCCTCGAGGCATCGGAGGCGAACCTGCGAACGGTCGTCGAGGCCGCGAAGACGAGACCCAGTGCGGCCGTAGACGACACGGACACCAAAGCGATACTCGACATTCTCTCGACGAAAAACTCCATCGAATAGCCGCATACCGGCATCAGTCGGACAGGAATATTTGACGCACACGGCTTCCTGCTGCTTTGCTACGGAGAGCGCCATTTTCAATCAGTCGCCCGAAGGGGTTAAAGCAGGGGGGGCGAAGTGGGCGACTACGATCCGACGTCTGGCTTGCCGCCTCTGCATGAGCAGCCCGAAAAAGAGCTAGAACGATTGCCTGAGCCCGCAACAGGTTCGCCCGCGCCCCTCGAGGGAGACGCGACCGTCGGCGAAGTGCTTCGGTGGCTTCTGGAAGAAGCCGAGGCCGAGTCCGGCATCTACCTTCGCCTGAGCCCCGGCGGCGAGGAGCTCCTCCTGGTCGAGCCACGAGGTCTGCCCGGGCCGGACGTCTCCTACCTCGCCGATCACGCTCGCGAGATCATCCTCAAGGGCGAGATCTCTCCCGAGGTCAACGAGCCGACCGCCTACACGCGCTGGCTCGGCAAGACAGGTTCCAAGATCATCCTGCTACGCGGCACCAGCGACACTCAGGCCGCCGAGGCGCTGCGGTTCTCGCGATTCGTCATCGAGTGGCTCGCCTCGCCACGTGGCGAGACGGCTCCCATGCTCGAGCAGCGTGTGCGGCAGGTTCCCGGCGTCGCGTGGGCCGAGATGCTCGAGACCGACCCGCCCACGATGAGGGTTCTCTACGCGCCGGAAGCGGATCGGGAGGTGACGAAGGCCGAGGTGATCCGCGCATTGGGGCCGGCGCCGATCCGGGTAGAGGAGGTGGGTGCTCCGGCGACCCGCGGCGAAGAGCCTCGCGTCCGCCTGGTCGACCTGTCGGTCGGCACCGACGACGAATCGGCCGTTGATGTGCTGCTGGACTGGAAGGGTCAGTCGCTCCGAGGTCGCGGCTTGGGCCGTTCCACCGTCGCCGGGCGCACGTACGCATCCGCTCTCGCGGTCGCCGACGCGATGAAGCCGCTCCTGGAGAACGAGGTGGCGGTCGAGGGGCTGTATCGAGCGGACACGACCGAGGACTTCGATGTGCTCGTTGTCATGGTCCGGGTAGCGGGGCAGCTGTTCGTCGGAGCGGTCGCTGCTGCCAAGGGCCAGGAGGACGTGAGTGGCGCCCGAGCCGTACTCGACGCGCTCAATCGGCGCCTTCCCGAGATCGCCGGACGCTCGGGCCACCTCTAGACGCCTCAGGCCACCTCCAGAGAGAGGTGACCTGATCATGGACGCAGGACTCCCCATCGAAGGGAGTCCTAGGGCGGGTTAGGAGAGGGGACCTGCGGTGTTGC
>JBOGVX010000197.1:0-4480 GCA_050693165.1 Actinomycetota bacterium
AGCGTCAGGTTCGGCAGTGCGAAGGTCCTCGCGAGGTCGGGCCTCTGCGTGGCGAGCGCAGTCATGTCCGCGTTGTAGTCCGCCATCCGCCGGTACGCGGTCCGCTCACCGGGCGCGACCGGTACGGCCGCCGGCCTCGCATCCGCCAAAGCGCGATGCGCGGCCTGGTCTCGAGCGAGCACGTCCTCGACGGTGATCTCGTAGTCGAGGCCCAGCGACTCGAGCTTGGCCTGGTCCCCCGGCCAGAGGAGAACCTCCAGGAAGCCCGGAGCCGGGATCGCGTGGGTGTCGTCGAAGTGGCCCAGCGCGAGCTCGTCCTCGATCGAGCGGATCCGTACGCTGGCAAGCTTGAGCGTGGTCGTGGTGTGAACGCCCGTATAGACGGGCGAGGCGAGGGCGCGGCCCCCGAGCAGACTGGCACCGGCTAGCGCTCCTGCTCCGGCACCTGCGTAGCGTATGAAGTCGCGTCGGGTCATGCGGGCTGGCATCGGGCTCCCCTCTGATTGGGCTCGAAGGGGTTATTTCGCCGCCTGAGGGCCTGTTTCCTGCTCGGCTAAGGGGCGTTCAGGGGGTGCCGCTCACGCTCGAGCACGGTGATCTCGCCCTGCTCGGGGTCGTAGCCGATCGTCTGGACCTCGAAGCTGCTGGGGCAGCACCCGGGATCCTTCTTCTTGTAGACCCCGAACTCGATGGCCACCCTGTCTCCTCTGACGCCCACCTTTCCCCCGCGCTCCGTCCTGGTGTAGTACTCGGTCCGGAGCTCCCCGGACTCGCTCATCCCCACGATCCAGAGCTCCAGAGGTCCGGCCGTGGCGCCCACGTTCGATACGGCGACGACCATCTCCGACGCTCCATCTTGCTCCAGGTCGGCGACCTCGAGGACGTCCACCGACTGGCCGACCGCGAACTCCTCGTCCGCGGCCTCGAGCATCGCGGGCGGCGTACCCTCGCCCGGCGGTGCGTGGCCCGACGCGTCGAAGACCCTCCACCACTCCTCATCCCGGTACGCGAACACCTCGAGATATGGGGTGGGCAACCCGAAGGTGTTTGGACTCTCCGAGACCGACGCGACGATTAGTTCCCGGATCCCGTCGCCGTCGAGATCGCCTCTGCGAACCGTGGCGGGCCGCGCACCTTCCCTCACGAGCTCCGATGGAGCCGGGCGCGCGACATCGTCTCTCCCGCCGCCGACGCAGCTGCAAGCCACCAGCAGTAGTACCGCGGCACGGCGCATCAGGCGCGCCGCTCTGAGACTTCCCGTAGCCGCGGAGTCCCCGATCTGAACGACTCGACCGCGCGACGGTACGTCTCCGCGGTGCGCGTAGCCGCGGTGGTCCATGAGCCCCTGGCCGAGAGCGAGCTTCGAGCCTCCAGCGCCAGACGCGCACCGAGAGTCTGATCCTTCAATACACGAACGGCCGTGCTCGCAAGCTCAGCGGCATCTCCCGAACTGAAGAGGAGGCCGGTGACGTCATGCGTGAGGATCTCACACAGGCCGCCGGTATCCGACGCGACCACGGGGGTCCCCGAGGCCATGGCCTCGAGAACCACGAGGCCGAATGGCTCGTACAGCGACGGCACGATCGCGATGTCCGCGGATCGATACAGCGACCTGAGGCGCGACTCGTCGACGAACCCCTCGAAGCTCACGAGTCCGTCCAGCTCGAGCTCCGCGGCAAGACGCTCGAGCTCCGGCCGGTATGTGCCGTTGCCGGCGATCAGCAGCCTGACCCCGGGGACCTCGCGCGCGATCCGGGGCAGCGCCTCCAGTAGCGTCTGCACCCCCTTCTCGTACTCGAGCCTGCCCGCGAAAAGGACCGTCGGGCTTCCGGTGCCCGGCGCGCCCGGAGGGTCGGCGAACGGCGTCAGGTCCACCTCGTTGGGGATCAGGTCGAGCCGGCCCCGGTCGGCTCCGAGCGAGTCCGAGACCTGCTCGCGCATGAAGGCCGAGCACGTGATCACTCGCTCGGCCTCGGAGACGAGCCAGCGCTCGACCTCGTGGACGAAGGTCTGCCTCGGCCCGGGCAGCCGTCCGCGGTGACGTCCGAGTTCGGTCGCGTGGATGGTTGCCACTAGCGGGAGCGAGCAGAGATCGGCGAGGACGGTCGAGGCGTATGCGACGAGCCAGTCGTGCGCGTGCAGCACGTCGGCTCGTCCTTCGGCGAGCTCGTCCATCGCGCGATGGATCAGGGCGATGTTGAACGTCAGGGTCCACGGGATCAGGTCGTCGAGCGGGGGCGGGTAGCCCTGCACGCGGACCAGCCGGACCCCTTCACGCACCTCCTCTGAAGGCGCGTCGGGGTGACCTCGCGTGTAGACGGTCACCTCGTGGCCGGCCTGAGCGAGGTGTCTCGACAGCTCGTAGACGTGTCTCGACAGCCCGCCGACCACCACGGGCGGGTACTCCCACGAGAGCAGGGCAACCGAAAGGGGACGCATGACGGCCGGGCGATCGCGCCCGGAGCAACGAATCGTATTAGGAGCCGGGGCGGCCCGTGAGCAGCGCGCGGTTCAGCTTCCGCAGCTGCCGCAGCTCGATCAGAGTGAACGCTAGCCACACGCCCGCCCCGACCGCGGCGTACCGCTTCCACTTCCCGTCCTCGAATGCCTTTGGCCCCTTCCCCACAACTTCCTCGGGCACCGCTTGCGTCGGAGTCGCCTTCGCGATCGCACGCTTCGTCTTCTTCTCGGGAGAGCGCGACCTCTTCGTCCGCTTCAGCACCTGGCGCAGGACCAGCGCTCCAACGCCGCCACCGATAGCGATACCGGCGAAGCGCTTGCCCCAGATCGCGGGCGCCGGCATACGGCGCTCGAGCTCCCGGAAGTTGACCTCGAGCCGATCGCGAATGCCCTCGATCTCCTCTACCGTCGCAGCTGAGCTTTCGCCCATTCCATGTCCTCCTTGATCGTTTGCTTCGTCTTCTCCGGCTTCAGTGGCGGGCTCTTCAACCGGGACCTGCCGAACGCCGCGGCCATCGCAGCGAGCAGCACGAAAAGCCCGGCCACGATGAGCAACGCCAGCCACAGCGGCAAGACGTTGGCGAGCCCGGCAGCGGCGGCAGAGGCCAGGAAGCCGACCACGAACAACGCGATCACACCGATGACGACGAAGGCTGCGATCGCCTTGAGGCGAGCCATCACCGCCTCACTGATCTCCTGCTTCGCCAGCTCCACCTCTTTCTTCACCAACGTCCCCACGTCACCGGCCACCTGACCCACCAGCCGAACAGTCGACACATCGCGAGGATCTGCATTCCGATCGGTTTCACCATTGCGGTCCCCCACGGGACCACCTCCCTTCTCTTCAGTCAGAACAGCGTTCAGCTCCGCGCCGTACACGAACATCCTCGCCGCGAGGTAAAGGATGACCAGGACGGCGATCGTCGCCGCGAACGGACCGTACACCGAGCTCGATCGTTCCACCGTGGTGGTCGCGTACCAGGTCCCGAGAAGCTTGAGGATGGTCCACCCAACCGCAGCGAAGGCCGCCCCCGGCAGGAGCCTCCTCCAGGTGATCCCCTTCTGCGCGAGGACGCGGTACGCGAGCAGGAAAAGGCCGAGATCCAATCCGAACGCCACCACGCCTCCGGCCACCCGCAGGAGGATCCCGATCGGCCCTCCCGCCTGGAGACTCGCGGCCATCCCCGCGAGGCCCGTTGCAACAAGGGCCATGGTCCCCAGCCCGATCGTTACACCGACCAGCCAAACCTTGTCCCTCCACCCCTCTTGGTGCGGTCCCTCACGAAAGACCTCTCGCAGCGCGTTCCGGCCCGCGCCAACGACTCCTGCACCCGTCCAGATCAGACCGAAGAGCCCGATGATCCCCGCCCCCGCGCGGGCGTCGGCCACGCGCTGAAGGTTCCTGCCGACCAGTCCCTCAAGACCCGGCACCGACTCCGCAACCGCATCCTGCATCTGGGCCTGCAGATCGGGGCGAGCGTCGAGAACGAAGCCAATCACGGACAGGGCCAGGAGGACCAGAGGGAAGAACGACAAGAACGCGTAGTACGCGATAGAAGCCGCCAGGTACCCTCCGGCGTCCTCGCCGTATCGCTCGTTCAAACGAATGGCACGGCGCGCAAGGGGACGATCCTTCAGGCTCACGGCCTTCGAGATACCCGCAAAGCAAGCTCGCTAACAGGGAAAAGCACAGGCCCCCGAGGGGGAGGGAGCCAGCCTCGGGGGCCTGCCAGTTCGGGCAACCTTGCCCCAAGCCCCTAGAGGTTTGCCCGGCCACCGGGGCTTGAGCAGTGCGCCACTGCGGGCTGTACCCCACACGGGACCCCCTAAACATAGAATCTCGAATCTTGTCGATTCGTCCGTTTCGCCCGTCCGGGGCCGCGTTGGTTTCTCCCCCAGGAGGGCGGTTAGATGGGGACCGGCCACCAACAGGCCGGCGCCGGAATACCGAGGAGCCGCTCGGGTTGAGCACATGCGTCGGTCCATCCGTGAGGGAGTAGGAGCTTGTCCGAGAGAGACC
>JBOGVX010000198.1:0-5066 GCA_050693165.1 Actinomycetota bacterium
GCTCGCCCATGACGGTCGCCGCCTCGGCAACGGTCATCGCCGGGTCGATCGAGAACACCGAGCCGGTCATGATCTCTCCCACGGTGGCCACGGCGACACACTAATGCGGCGCCCGCACGCCTGTCACGTCGGGAACACAACGACGAGTTGACCCGTCCAAGGGAAGGGACCCTCCCGAGGAGGTGGTCACATGAAACGGCTCGCGATCAGCATCGCGGCAATGGCGGCACTGCTGGCTGCCTGCGCTCAGGACCAGGCCAGCCAGGCGGGTGGAGGCGGGGACTCCGCGGCCGCTACGGCTCCCGAGTTCGACCAGGCCAGGCAAGGCGGCGTCGGCGGCGGAGGAGGCTACGCCGAGGAGGGCGTCGCGCTCGGGGCGGCTCCGACCCAGGACCTCCCCGCGATCGGGCCGACGGTCATCAAGACCGCCGACCTGGAGGTCGAGGTCGAGCACGACGGTTTCGGGGACGCGATGGACTCGGTCACTCAGGTTGCCGCCAAGCACGGCGGCTTCGTGGTCTCCAGCACCACCTCGGGCGAGGAGTCGCGCCGGGGCTCCATCACCGTCCGCATACCGTCGGACCGGTTCGAGACCGCGCTCGGCGAGATCCGTGGCCTCGGGAAGGTCCAGCGCGAGACGGTCGCCGGCGAGGACGTCGGGCAGGAGTTCGTCGACCTCGAGGCGAGGGTGCGAAACCTCAGCGCACAGGAGGCGGTGTTGCTGCGACTGTTCGACGACGCCAGCACGGTTGCCGACACGATCCGGATCCAGAACGAGCTCGCCGGCGTGCAGCTCGAGATCGAGCGGCTGGAGGGAAGGCTTCGGTACCTCCAGGACCAGACGGAGCTCGGGACGATCAGCGTGTCACTGTTGGAGGAGGGCGTGTCGCCCAGGCCGGCCGGCTTCGTCGGCGCATTCGAGCGCGCCGTGGACGGCATGCTAGCTGTCCTGTCCGGGCTGATCGTGTTCTTCGGCTACGCGATACCGATCGCGCTGGTCGCGATCCCGTTGTGGCTCGTGGGCCGGAGGGCGATGCGAAGGTTCGGGGCGCCGGCCGCCTAGGAGCCCTTCAGGGCCGGGATCACCTCGGTGCCGAACAGCTCGATGGAGCGCGCGGCGGTGTCCAGGTCCATGCCGGGGTAGTGCAGGCGAACGACCAGGTGGAACTCCTTGCGGGACACGAACGCGTCTACGAGGGGGCGCAGCGCTCGGATCACCTCGTGCCGGTCACCGGCGGGGGTCATCTTGCGGAGCGTCTCCTCGTCGGGCGGCATCACCTTCAGCTCCGGCTGCTCGGGCGTGTCGGTGCCCTCGCGCCATCCCGCATACACGCCGAGCTGATGCGCGACCCCGTCGCGCACGACCTCCCACGCGTCGGTGTCCTCCCACACGAAGGCGTTCTGGAGGAATGCGAAGGCCAGGTCGGCCGGATCCTTGCCGGCCTCGAGCGCGCCCTCCTCGGCCCAGGCGAGCGCCTGCTTCGTGGAATCCAGGTCGCCTCGACTGCGAATGTAGCCGTCGCCGAGCTTCCCAGCTCGCCTGATCGCCGCCTCGACCATCCCGCCGAGATGGATCGGCGGCCCGGGCTTCTGCGCGGGCCGCGGCGTCACGAGCGCGTCGTCGAACTTGAAGATGCGGCCCTCGTGGGAGAAGCGCTCTCCCGTCCAGGCCTTGCGCAGTATCTCGACGGTCTCTGAAGTGCGTCGCACGCGGTCGTTCACCGGCAAGCCGAACATCCGGTACTCCTCCTCGCGCCATCCCAGGCCCAGACCGAGGATCAGCCTTCCGCCCGAGAGCTGGTCGATCACCGCAGCGTCCTCCGCGAGCCGCAACGGGTGATGGAAGGGAGCGAGAACCACGCCGGTGCCGAGCTGCACGCGCTCGGTCGCGGTCGCGATGCCGGCGAGCATCGGCAGCAAGGAAGGGAGGTACCCGTCGCTCGAACCGTGATGCTCGCTTACCCAGATGGAGTCGAAGCCGAGCGTCTCGGCCAGCCGTGACATCTCGACGATGTCGCGGTACTCCTGTTCGAAGGTTCGGTTCGAGCCGGGCGGGATCTGTCCTGTGAACAGGCCGAGGCCGATGCGGACGCTCACGCACCAACCCTAGCAGCGGCCTTGCGCGCACCGCCTTCGAGCCTCTCGTCGCGTAGCTGCGCCGAGCCGACCGGCCTGTGCTCTACCGGGGACGACAGGGCGACCGAGGTGATCGTGGAGCCGTACGCGGTCAGCCCGTCGATCAGCTCCTCGAGATGCCCGACGTCGCGCGCAAGGATCTTGAGGATGTAGGAGGTCTCGCCCGTGATGCGGTGGCACTCCACGATCTCGAGGATCTCCCTCGCCACGTCGCCCAGCGCCGCGCAGTCGGGGCCGGCCGACGTCCACCGGACGAAGGCCGTGATGGGGAAGCCCATCCGGGCCGGGTCCACGTCGGCGTGGAAGCCCTTGATCACGCCCGATTCCTCGAGCCGGCGGACCCTCTCGGCTACCGCGGGGGCCGTCAGGGCCACCCTTCGCCCGAGCTCGGAATAGCTGATGCGGCCGTCCCGTTGCAGCTCTTCGAGGATGCGCCAATCGGTCTCGTCGATGGGCCTACCATCAGGTTCGAAAGCCATTACGCCTACCTCCTAAGTAATCCAAAGCGGATACCATCATATCCCTTCGAGAGCCACTTCACAAACCGGGCATCGCTTTTGATATCATGGGTCCATGTTGGATTGGAGAAGCATCCCGAGGCCGATACCTCACGCGAGGGTTCGGCAGAGCGTTTAACCGAATATGGGCCGTTACGAGGGCAGCCGAGGAATGATCTGGGCGGCGCTGGGCGCCATCTACTTCTTCTGGGGAACCACGTATCTCGCGATCCGCGTCGGCGTCGAGACGATGCCGCCGTTCCTGATGGCATCGGTTCGATTCCTCGTGGCCGGCGGCATCATGTACGTGATCGCCATCCGCACGGGCGACCGCAAGGGTGACCGTCCCACCGCCGCGCACTGGAAGTCCGCGGCGATCATCGGGACTGCCTTGCTCCTCGGCGGCAACGGTCTTGTGTCCTGGGCCGAGCAGAGCGTCGCCTCGGGCGCGGCCTCGTTGATCATCGCGACCGTTCCGTTCTGGCTCGTGCTGATCGGCAGGTTCGCCCTGCGCGACAAGGTGTCCGGCCGCGAATGGCTCGGCATCCTGGCCGGCTTCGGGGGGCTGGTCTTGCTCGTCAACCCCGCCAACGGCGGAGGCATCGATCCCTGGGGAGCGGGGGTCCTCGTCATGGCGTCGATCTTCTGGGCTGCCGGGTCTCTCTATGCGCGAAGCGCGCCGCTTCCCTCGCGCCCGCTGGTCGGAACCGCGATGGAGATGATCGGCGGCGGGGTCGCCCTTGGCATCGTCGGGATCGCGTCCGGCGAGCTCGGCCGTCTCGACATCTCCGCGATCTCGCTGGAGTCGCTGCTCGGCCTCGGATGGCTGATCGTCTTCGGATCGATCGTGGGTTTCAGCGCCTACGTGTGGCTGTTGCGCGTCACGCGCACCTCGCTCGTGGGCACGTACGCGTACGTCAACCCGATCGTGGCCGTGGGCCTCGGCTGGCTCATGCTGAACGAACCGATCACCCTGCGCACGGTCATCGCGGGCGCGGTCATAGTCGTCGCCGTCGCGCTGATCGTCTCGGCGAAGGCCCCGAAGGAAGACGTGCCGGCCGTCAAGGCCGACGCGGGCGTGGAGCCCGACGCCGAGCGCGAACGCATCTCCGCCTGACCCCGTACGCTCGCCGGGTGAACTCACTCGGCATCGCGCGAGCCGTCGCCGCGCGGGAGATATCCCCGATCGAGGTAGCCGAGGAGTTCCTGAGGAAAGCGGACGCCTGGCAGCCGGTCATCAACGCGTTCAGCCAGCTGCGTCCGGATGAGACGCTGGCCGAGGCGCGGCGGCTCGCGGACTCACTGGCTCGTGGTGATGATGCCGGCCCGCTGGCCGGCGTCCCTGTCGCGATCAAGGATCTCTTCGATGTCGAGGGCTGGGAGACGACTGGATGCTGCGCTGCCTTCAGCGGACGCGTGGCACAGAAGGACTCGGTAGTGGTCGGGCGTCTGCGCGCTGCGGGCGCGATCGTCCTGGGGAAGACGAACCAGCACGAGCTCGCGGCCGGCGCGACGAACGTCGTCTCCTCGTGCGGTCCGACCCGCAACCCCTGGGATACGGAACGGATCACGGGGGGCTCGAGCGGGGGGTCGGCGGCCGTGGTCGCCGCCGGGATCACGCCCCTGGCGATCGGTTCCGACACCGGGGGATCGATAAGGATTCCCGCTTCGTTCTGCGGCTGCGCCGGTCTGAAGCCGTCGTACGCATCCGTCCCGATGGACGGAGCGATGCCCCTGTCGCCCTCGCTGGATACGGGTGGTCCGCTGGCCGCGGACGTCGCCGATCTCGCCGCCGCATTCGGCGTTCTGTCCGGACGCGATGTGCGGCCGGAGTCTCCCGCGGGGCGCGTGGCCGCGGTGCTTCACGGCGCGGGTGCTCGTACGGCGCGTGACGACGTCCTCGAGGCCGTTGATCGCGCCGCGGCGCTTCTGGCGGATGCCGGTGCCGGCGTGGCCCGGGCGCAGCTCGAGGGCGTCGACGATGCCCTGGAGGTGTGGGATCGAGTCGCGTGGGCGGAGTTCGCCGGCGCCTATCCGGATCTGGTCGAGTCCGAGGACGTGCATCCCCGGACGCGAGGGATCCTCGGGTTCGGGGTGAAAGCCGTGGGTGGGCTGGATGCCGCCAGCGCCCGCATGCGCGAGATCCGCGGCGTATTCGAGGAGCTTCTGAGGAGCTCGGATGCCCTGCTGCTCCCCGCCACGCCGTCTCCCGCGCCCCGCGTCGGCGATCGCGTCGTGAACGTTGGAGGGGCCGGTCTGGACGTACGAACCGGTGCCCCTTCTGTGCTGACTCGTCCGATAAGCCTCACCGGCCTGCCCGCGCTGGCGATACCTGTCGGCTTCTGCGAGGAGGGGATGCCGTTGGGCGCGCAGCTGGTCGGCCGCGAGGGACAGGAGGGCCTGTTACTCGGGCTGGGAGCGGCGATCCAGGAG
>JBOGVX010000199.1:0-15031 GCA_050693165.1 Actinomycetota bacterium
TTGCCGTGGAAGAGGAGGTACTGGACCTGCTTCGCGGCCCAGCGCACGGTCGCGATCGTGGGGATGTTGAGCCGCTCGTAGATCTCGGCCCGGCGCGGGTCGTAGATGCGCGCGATCACCTTGGGCACGTGGTAGTGCTCGCGTGCCACCCGGGCCGAGACGATGTTGGAGTTGTCTCCGTTCGAGACTGCCACGAAGGCGTCGGCCTCCTTGATCCCGGCTTCCTCCAGGACCTCCTGGTCGAAGCCGATGCCGACGATCGTCCGGGCGTCGAAGCCCGGAGGTAGCCGGTCGAAGGCCTCCTTGCGTTTGTCGATGATGGCGACGTCGTGCCCGCCCTTGGCGAGCTGGATCGTCAGCTCGGCGCCGACGCGCCCACATCCCATAATCACGAACCTCATGGCGGCGCGTAGGGTAGCGCGCCGGACGCCCAACCGGAAGCCCCCGGGGGTGGTTCGCGCTTGGCCCCTGCGTAGAATCCCGCTCGTGGCGACGGTCGGCACCGTTCTCAAGAGGGTCCTGCTCGGGCGACAGGTCTCCTCGGCGAAGCTCGAGCACACCCTGCTGCCGAAGATCCTGGCGCTGCCGGTCTTCTCCTCGGACGCCCTCTCGAGCGTCGCCTACGCGACCGAGGAGATGATGATCGCGCTCTCCCTGGCGGGAGCGGCCGCGTTCTCCACGATGCTCCCGATCGGGTTCGCGGTCGCGATCGTGCTGGCGATCGTGGTCACGTCGTACAGGCAGACGGTCAAGGCCTATCCGCGCGGTGGGGGCTCCTACATCGTGGCGAAGGAGAACCTCGGCACCTATCCCGGGCTGATCGCGGCCGCCGCGATCCTCCAGGACTACGTGCTGACGGTCGCCGTCAGCGTCACTGCCGGTACGGTCGCGATCGTATCGGCCGTTCCGGGTCTGGCCGATAGCAGGGTGCCGATCGCGGTGGCTCTGGTCTTGCTCATCTCGCTCGCGAACCTCAGGGGTGTGCGGGAGGCCGGCACGCTCTTCGCCATACCCACCTACGGCTTCGTCGTCTGCGTATACCTGACGCTTGGGATGGGTCTGATCAAGTGCATCGGGGGATGCCCGGAGGCGGCCTCCGCGAACATCGACCTGCATTCGGCTCAGGCGCTGTCGCTGTTCATCATCCTCAAGGCGTTCGCGTCCGGCTCGACCGCGCTGACGGGCGTCGAGGCGATAGCCGACGGCGTGCAGGCATTCCGGCGGCCGCAGTCTCGGAACGCGGCGACGACGCTCGCGGCGATGGGAACCATATCGATCAGCATGTTCCTCGGGATCACGTTCCTCGCGAACGCTCTGCACGTTCGAGTCGGAGAGCACCTCGAGGGCGTGAAGTCCGTGCTCGCGCAGATCGGAGAGACGATCTGGGGCGGCGGGACGATGTTCTACGTGCTCCAGGTTTTCACCGCGCTGATCCTCATCCTCGCGGCGAACACCGCCTACCAGGACTTTCCGAGGCTCTCGGCGATCCTCGCCAGGGACGGCTTCGTCCCAAGGCAGTTCCAGAACCGAGGGGACCGGCTCGTCTTCTCGAACGGCATCGTCGTCCTGTCGGGCCTGGCGATGTTGCTGGTCTGGATCTTCGACGCCGACCTGACACGGCTGATCCAGCTCTACGTGGTCGGTGTGTTCACCGCGTTCACGTTGTCGCAGTCCGGCATGGTCCGAAGATGGATCAAGCTGAAGGAGGGGGACTGGAAGCGAAGCGCGATCATCAACGCGATCGGAGCCGCAGCGACGGGCATCGTTCTGGTGGTCGTGGCGGTAACGAAGTTCTCGCACGGCGCGTGGATAGTCATCGCCGCCATGCCGGTGATCGTCCTGTTCTTCTCGATCATCCACCGCCACTACGAGCATGTGCAGAGGGAGCTGGCCAGCGGGCGCGTGCGCTACGGGGAGTCAGGCGCGAACCGTGTTGTGTTCGTGCTGACGGAGGTCGACGCGGCCACCGCCGAGGCCCTCGGTTATGTGCGCGCCATGCGGCCCGCCTCGTTCGACGTCATCCACGTGGGCTCCGGGCCCTACGAGGATGCGGCATCCAGGTGGAGGGAGATGGCGCCCAACGAACCCGACCCGATCCCCGCCGGACAGGGCAACGCCGTCGAGAACGTGGTCCGGGTGATCCGGAGCCTGCAGAGAGAGCCGGACGACTTCACGACGGTCGTGATCCCCGAGCAGTTCAAGAAGCCGTCCCTGCTGCAGGCCGCACTGAAGCCCGTGACGTTCAGGCTCAAGGTGCGCCTGCTGTCCGAGCCGAACGTCGTCGTCACCGACGTGCCGGTCCTGGCCGAGCGAGGCGCCCTTGTCGGGGTCGACGGGCGTCCGCTGATCCCCGAACGCATCGAGGCGCTCGTCTTCGTCGCCTCGGTCCACGACGCGACGGTTCGCGCCATCAACTACGCGGAGAGCCTCAACGCGCACCGCACGCGGGCGATCTTCCTGGCCACCGAGCCCGAGGAGACCCCGAAGTTCCTCGATCAGTGGGCCGAGCGCAGGATCGGCGTCCAGCTCGACGTCGTGGAGGCGCCGTTCCGAGACCTGGGCCCGCCGCTGCTCGAGGAGGTTCGCCGCGTGACGTCCGACCCCGGGACCGTGGCCTCTGTGGTCATGCCCGAGTTCCTCGTCACCAGGTGGTGGCACCGCATCCTGCACAACAACAGGGCGCTGTTCGTGAAGCGGCAGCTCCTGTTCGAGCCGCGTGTGATCCTGTCGAGCGTTCCTTACCGGTTGGGGAGGTCAGATGGATCGTGAGCAAGCATTGGCGCTGGTCCGCGACAAGGCGGAGAAGGAGACAACGGTCAGACACCTGATCAGCGTCGAGGGGGTGATGCGCGCTCTCGGCGAGCACTTCGGGGAGGATCAGGACGCATGGGCCCTGACCGGGCTCTTCCACGACCTCGACCAGGATCAGACGCACGACGACACGGAGCGCCACGCTCGGGTGGCCGCCGAGTGGCTGCGCGAGGCAGGTGTGGACGAGAAGATCGTCAACGGAGTGCTTGCCCATGCGTATGAGGAGTACCGGACGGACCGGATGAGCCAGGGAGTCGTGCATGCCGACGCGGTCGCCGGCCTGCTGGTCGCCTGCGCGCTGGTGCGGCCGGAGAAGGCAGTCGGCATGAAGGTCTCCTCGGTGAAGAAGAAGCTGAAGGAGAAGGCCTTCGCTCCCGGTGTCAACCGCGACGAGATCAGGCAGGCGGAGGAGAAGCTCGAGATGCCACTCGACGACTTCTTGCGAGTCTCGATAGAAGGCCTTCAGTCGGTAGCGGCCGAGATAGAGCTGGCCTGAGGTCTAGTCCGCGGCGGGTTCGGGCTTCCACCTGTATCCGAGCCCCGGCTCGGTGACTATGTAAGTCGGGCGGCTGGGCTCGTCGCCGAGCTTCCGCCTGACGTACTGGACGTAGATTCGGACATAGTGCGATTCCTTGTACGCCGGGCCCCAGACCCTGTGCAGAAGCCACCTGTGCGTGAGCAGCTTTCCGGGGTTGGTGGCCATCGCCTCGAGCAGCCTGTACTCGGTCGCGCTGAGCTGTACCTGCTCGCCGTCCAGGCGGACCAGCTGCCGAGCGAGGTCGACCTCGAGCGCGCCGTATCGCAGCACCGGCTGTTCCGTGCCTCGGTCCGGACCACCTGTTCGGCGCTCGAGGGCTCGCATGCGCGCGAGCAGCTCGCCCATGTCGAACGGCTTGGTTACGAAGTCGTCGGCGCCCGCGTCGAGCGCCGTGATCTTGTCGTCCTGCGCCTCGCGGACGGAGAGGATCAAGATCGGGACCTCGGAGAACGCGCGAACCCGCTCGATGACCTCGTGACCGTCGATGCCCGGTAGCGACAGGTCGAGGATCACCAGGTCGATCGCTTCTTTGGAAAGCAGATCGACCGCGGTCTCGCCGTTCGGTGCGGTCGCCACTTCGTAGCCGTGTCCGCTGAGGTTCGTCCTGACTGCGCGCAGGATCTGCGGGTCGTCGTCCACCACCAGAACCCGTGCGCCTTTCATGGCTCGCGAACCGGCAGGCGGAACACGATCGCGGTCCCTCCACCCGGAGCGTCCTCCGCCCAGATGCTTCCACCGTGAGCTAGGACGACCGCGTGTGCGATCGCGAGGCCCAGGCCGCTGCCGCGCCCGTCGCTGCTCTCGCGTGCGAAGGGCTCGAACATCTCGGTGCGGAGGTCGGGGGGGATGCCTTTGCCTTGATCCGCTATCCGCACCTGCACGCTGTCTTCCCACCGCGCGGCCGAGACCGTTATCTCGGTTCCCTCGGGGCTGTACTTCGCCGCGTTCTCGAGGACGTTCGTCAGCACCTGGTCGAGCTGCACGACGTCGACGGGAACCTGAGGCAGGCTCTCTCGCAGGATCACGTTGAGTCTGTGCTTGCGGAGCTGTGGCTCCATGCGGGCGAGCACCCCCTCGATCACCTCGTCGATCGCTGCCGGCCGCCGCGACGGCGTAAGTGCCCCGGCCTTGAGCCTCGACAGGTCGAGCAGGTTGCCGACCATGCGGTTGAGACGGATGGCCTCCTGACGGATCGTCTCGAGCAGCTCGTGACGCTGCTCGTCGTCGAACGCGACCTGATCGTCGAGCAGTCCCGTCACTGAAGCGGTGATCGACGCCAGGGGCGTGCGCAGGTCGTGCGTGACCGATGACAGGAGCGCCGCTTGCATCTTGCTGCGGTCGGCGTCGAGCTTGGCGCTGCGTGCGACCGTCGCCATTCGGGATCCTTCGAGAGCCAGAGATAGCTGAGCAGCGAAAGTCCCCACGAGCTGTTTCTCCGGCGCGCCGAGGTCGTGCCCGGGCCTCGTGTAGACGCGGATCGCCCCGATCTCTTCTTCCCTAACCGTCAGGGGGAAGCGGGACTCGATCAGGCCGGGCCCGGCCGGGGACCCTTTCTCGATGGTCGGGCCGTCGGAGATAAGGGCCTCGTAGCGAGTGAGCCCGAGAAGGTCCAGCGCGGCGGCGCCGAACCGCTCCAGGACCTTCTCCGGCGGTTCGCCCGACAGCAGGCGCGTACCGAGGTGCTGCAGCAGTCGCGCCTCCCTTTCGCGCACCTCCGCCCGGGTTCTCTGGGCGACCGCCCTAGAGATGAGGGCCCCGACCGTAGCCGAGACGATCAGGAAGACGACAAGGGCGATCAGGTCCTCGGTCTTTCTCACGCTGAACGTCTCCACGGGCGGCGTGAAGAAGAAGTTCAGCGAGAGGAAGGAGAGGACCGAGGCGACGAGCCCGGCAGGCATCCCTGCGACGACGGCTGTCGACGTGACGGCAAGAACGAAGCCGAGAGCGGCGCTCGAGGTCGACACCTCGCCGGGCAACAGCGCGGTCGCGGTCACGGCGGCGGGGAACAGCACCGCGGAGGACATGCGCAGCCAGCGAGTGGTGGAAGACCTCACCTCTCCAGTTTCCGCTTCCACCCTCTGACCGACAACGGGTCCCTCCTTCTCTTACGAACTTCCTACATCGGCCATCCGTCTTCCGACGCCCTTCTTACGGCTTCGCGCCGAGAGTTCTCTTGAAGGAGGTGTGTGCGATGGCGATGCTGATCCTCGGATTCGTGCTTGGCGTTCTCGCCGGTCCGATCATCCGCTCCTGGATCGTCTGGCGCGAGTACCAGGCCGCCAGCCGCCGGGCATGGCTCGACAACGAGACGCTTCGCCGGCTCGAGGGAGAGCCTGAACCGCCGGAAGATGCTGAGCCTGCCACCAGGCATGAGACGACGCCCCCGGATCTTCGATGGCTGTAGGCGCGGTGCTGAAGCGGGCCCTGGTTGGCCGCCAGGTCTCGTCGTCGAAGCTCGAGAACACGCTGCTTCCGAAGGTCCTCGCGTTGCCGGTCTTCTCCTCGGATCCGCTTTCTTCCGTGGCCTATGCGACCGAAGAGATCCTTCTGGTCCTGATCCCGCTCAGCCTCGTCGTCGCTCACAGCCTGCTACTACCGATTGCCTTGGTCATCGCGACCGTGCTCACGATAGTGGTGATCTCCTACCGGCAGACGGTGCGGGCTTATCCGAATGGTGGTGGCGCTTACATCGTCTCGAAGGAGAACCTGGGCACGATGCCGGGGCTTATCGCCGCGGCAGCCTTACTGACTGACTATGTCCTTACGGTTTCCGTATCGGTTGCTGCCGGCGTCTTCGCCATCACGTCGGCCTCTCCGGAGCTGGGGCACCTTCGTCTGGAGATGGCGCTCGGGTTCGTCGGGTTGATCACCCTGGCAAACCTTCGCGGCGTCAGGGAGTCGGGCACCCTCTTCGCCGTCCCGACCTACTCCTTCGTTGTTGGGATCTACGTGATGTTGGCGATCGGGTTTGTGAGGTGTCTGGGCGAGTGCCCGCACGCGCCGGCGCCGGAGCACGCCGTGCCTCTGGGCGCCGCGACGTCGGTCGGGTTGTTCGCGATCCTTCGGGCGTTCTCATCCGGATCGACGGCTCTCACCGGTGTCGAGGCCATTTCCAATGGAGTCCCGGCTTTCCGACGACCCCAGGCGAAGAACGCCGCCGAGACGCTGGCGATCATGGGATTCATCTCGATCTCCATGTTTCTGGGCATCTCGTTCCTGGCGGTGCAGACCAAAGTCATCCCCAGTCACGAGCAGTCAGTTGTCTCCCAGATAGCGAACACGGTCTTCAGCGGCGGATTCGGCTTCTACTTCGTCCAGGTGACCACGGCCGGGATCCTGATCCTCGCGGCCAACACCGCGTATCAGGATTTTCCCCGGCTCTCTTCCATCCTGGCCAGAGACGGCTTCATGCCTCGCCAGTTCCAGAATCGAGGAGATCGCCTGGTCTTTTCCAATGGGGTCGTGATCCTGGCGTTGCTTGCGGGGTTGCTGCTCTGGGCTTTCGACGCGGACGTATCCCGGCTGATCCAGCTATACGTCGTGGGCGTGTTCACGTCGTTCACGCTGTCCCAATCGGGGATGGTCAGGCACTGGCTCCGCCTCAGGGAAGGTACCTGGCGACGGAGCGTGATCATCAACGGGACGGGCGCCGTCGCGACAGGGATGGTCCTCGTTGTGATCGCATCGACCAAGTTCACTCACGGAGCATGGATGGTCGTCACGGCGATGCCATTCATCGTCGCCTTCTTCTGGCTGATCCATCGGCACTACGAGCGAGTGCGGACGGAGTTGGGCCGCGGTGTGGTTCCGGTCAACGAGGTCTCGTCCAACCGAGTCGTGTTCGTGCTGTCTGACGTCGATGCCGCCGCTGCCGAGGCGCTCGGATACGTGCGGGCCATGCGTCCGCAGTCTTTCGATGTGATCTACGTGGGTCGCCGCCCGCTCGACGATGTCAGGGCCCGATGGCGAGAGCTGGACCCGTCGGAGCTGATGGATCTGCGCGAGGGCGACCCGGTGGACAATGTCGTCGCTTTCATCGAGGGCATCCCGCGCCAGCCGAATGACTTCGTCTCCGTCGTCATCCCGGAGATGTTCCGCAAGCGTTCGCTCCTGCATGCGGCGCTCAAGCCGGTCACGTTCAGGCTCAAGGTCCGGCTCCTGTCCGAGCCCCAGGTCGTGATCGCCGACGTGCCCGTACTCGCGGAGAACGGGCGGCTGGTCGGAGTCGATGGTCGACCGCTCATACCCGAGCGGACGGTCGCGCTCGTGTTCGTGGCATCGGTCCACGACGCCACGGTCAGGGCCATCAACTACGCGAGATCCCTCAATGCGCATGAAACCAGGGCCATCTTCCTGGCGACGGAGCCGGAGGAGACGCCTGCCTTCCTCGAGGCGTGGGCGGATCGCGGTATCCGTGTGGCCCTAGACATAGTCGAGGCGCCGTTCCGGGATCTGGGCCCCCCTCTCGTGGAGGAAGTGCGCCGGGTAACGGCGGATCCCGGCACCGTCGCGGCGGTCGTGCTTCCGGAGTTCCTCGTCACCAAGCGCTGGCACCGGCTCCTGCACAACAACCGCGCGCTGTTCATCAAGCGGAAGCTGCTCTTCGAGCCCCGAGTGATCCTGTCGAGCGTTCCCTACCAACTGGGAAGGACTCAGGCGCCGGTGCGATAGTTGGTCGATGACGGCCGGCATAGTTGTGGGCGAGGATGAGGTGGCCCGGTGTTGGTGGTCCCGCGACGACGATCTTTACCGCCGCTATCACGACGACGAATGGGGACGTCCATCTAAGGACGACACGAGACTCTTCGAGAAGCTCAGCCTCGAGGGCTTCATGGCCGGGTTGAGCTGGCTCACGATCCTACGGAAGCGCGAGAACTTCAGGAAGGCGTTCAAGGGGTTCGAGATCGAGGCCGTCGCGAGGTTCGGCTCGCGTAGCGTCGACCGGTTGCTGGCAGATGTGGGGATCGTCCGGCACAGGGGAAAGATCGAGGCCACGATCAACAACGCCCGGCGATGCGTGGATCTCTCGGATGAGTTTGGGAGCCTGGCTACTTACGTATGGCAGTTCGAGCCGGATGCGCGGTCTCGTCCCAAGCGCATCAGCCACACCGTCCTGATGACCATGACCACCAGCCCCGAGGCGAAGGAGATGAGTAAGGACTTGCGCAAGCGTGGATGGTCCTTCGTCGGTCCCACCACCGTGTACTCGTTCATGGAGGCGATGGGGCTCGTCAACGACCACCTCGAGGCCTGTGACCTCCGCGAGGAGGCCGAGAAGGAGCGTCGCGCGTTCAGGCGACCGTCCTGAATGGCCCGGATGGGCGATTTCCCTACCCGCGATCAGTAACGGATGGGTGCTCGGCTCGCTTGGCGCGGGCGCGCCTGACCAGCCACCAGGCAACGAAGGCGACCAGTCCGATGGCGATCGCCCAGGAGATCGGCGTTCCGTACTTCAGAACGGTCTCCCAGTTGTCTCCGAGGATCAGGCCGGCCCAGGTCAGCGCGAACGTCCAGGGCAGGCAGCCCAGGAACGTGTAGAGGGTGAACTTGCCGAACGGCATGCGCGCGACACCCGCGGGAAGCGAGATGAAGGTGCGCACCACCGGCAGCAGTCGCGAGACGAACACCGCCATCTCGCCGCGGCGCTCGAACCATTCCTCGGCTCTGTCGAGCTCGTGCTTGCGAAGGAATATGAACTTGCCCCAGCGCTCCAGCAGCGGGCGCCCGCCTCGCAGCCCCACCCAGTAGGCGAGCCAGGAGCCGATCACGTTCCCGATAGTGCCCAGCATCGCCACCCAGAAGAAGTCGAGGTCCCCCCTGGACACGAGGAATCCCCCGAACACCATCGTGACCTCCGACGGGATCGGGATGCAGGCCGACTCCAGCACCATCAGCACGAAAACGGCCAGGTAGCCGTAATCGGCGAGGTAGTCGGTGATGAGGTGCTCGAGCCACTCGAGCATGGGTCGCGTAGCCTAACAGCCGTCTGGTGTCATCCCCCGGTGCTACCGTGTGTGCCGGTGGGCTGGGAATGGAATCCACGTTCCCGACGTTCTCCGGTCGGGCGGTCAACCTTGACAGTCCGACACCTCCCCATGTAAAAGGCGCGAACTCATATGGCAAAGAATCTGGTGATCGTCGAGTCGCCGACGAAGGCGAAGACGCTCGAGCGTTATCTCGGCAAGGACTTTTCCGTGAAGGCCTCGATGGGCCACATCCGTGACCTTCCCGGCAGCAAGATCGGAGTCGACACCGAGAAGAACTTCGAGCCCGAGTACGTCATACCCGACGAGAAGAAGAAGGTTGTGACGGCGCTCCGCTCGGCACACAAGAAGAGCGAGGTGCTGTGGCTCGCCACCGACTTCGACCGCGAGGGCGAGGCGATCGCGTACCACCTCGCCGAGGCGCTGAAGGTCGATCCCGATACGGCGAAGCGCGTCACGTTCACAGAGATCACGAAGTCGGCGGTGCAGGACGCGTTCAAGCATCCGCGCTCGATAGACACGAGGCTGGTCGAGGCGCAGCAGGCTCGGCGGATCCTCGACCGCCTGGTCGGCTACAACCTCTCGCCACTCCTGTGGAAGAAGGTGCGACCCGGCCTGTCGGCCGGCCGTGTCCAGTCGGTAGCGCTGAGGCTGATCGTCGAGCGCGAGCGCGAGATCGAGGCGTTCCAGACCGTCGAGTACTGGACCGTGGACGTGAAGCTGTCTCCGAACGGCGACGAGCAGGGCTTCCTGGCTCGGCTCAGGCACGTCGACGAAGAGCGCATCAAGACCCCGACCGAGCGGGCGAAGGGGAGCATCCTCACCGAGGAGGACGCCCGGAGCCACAGCGAGAACCTCGGCAGGGCCTCGTATCGGGTCGCGTCCATAGAGAAGAAGGAGCGGAAGCGGCGCCCGTCACCTCCGTTCACCACCTCGACGCTGCAGCAGGAGGCCGGCCGCAAGCTCGGGTTCTCCTCTCGCAAGACGATGCGCATCGCCCAGCAGCTTTACGAGGGGATCGATCTCCCGGGCGAGGGGCAGACCGGCCTCATCACGTATATGAGGACCGACTCGACGAACATGGCGTCCTCGGCGCTCGCCGAGATCTCGAGCGTGGTCACGAGCCACTACGGTAAGGAGTACGCGCTCGACAAGCCGCGGAGGTATCGCACCAAGGCCAAGGGAGCGCAGGAGGCCCACGAGGCGATCCGTCCGACCGAGGCCGCGCGGATCCCCGACGAGATCGCGCCGAACCTCAGCGCGGATCAGGCGAAGCTCTACCGGCTGATCTGGCAGCGGGCCGTAGCGAGCCAGATGGCCGAGGCGATCTTCGACCAGGTCACCGTCGACATAGAGGCCACCGCGGACAACGCCCCTCGCTACACGCTGCGATCGACGGGGCAGACGCAGCGGTTCGACGGCTTCCGCCGCGTGTACTTCGAGGGTCGCGACGACACCGCGGACGAGGATGCCGAGAACAGGCTCCCCGAGCTGACCGTGGAGCAGGTTCTTCGCTTCCTCGAGGTCCTGCCCGAGCAGCACTTCACGCAGCCGCCGCCGAGGTTCACGGAGGCCTCGCTGGTCAAGGAGCTCGAGAGCCGGGGCATCGGCCGTCCGTCCACGTACGCGCCGACGATCTCTAACCTGCTCGACCGCAACTACGTGCGGCTCGAGGAGAAGCGGCTCTTCCCGGAGGACGTGGGCACAGTGGTCGTCGACCTGCTGCTCGAGTGGTTCGCCGATGTCATGGCGTATGAGTTCACGGCGAAGATGGAGGAGGAGCTCGACGACATCGCCGAGGGGAAGATCCGCTGGACCCAGGTGCTGGACGAGTTCTTCTCGCCCTTCGAGCGCGACATGGAGAAGGCCGAGGAGCAGGCCGAGCGCCCGAAGGAGGATACGGGCGAGCTGTGTCCGAGGTGTCCCGAGGAGGGGCGCGACCCTCCCGGCAAGCTCGTTATCAAGCTCGGGAGGTCGGGCCGGTTCGTCGCGTGCGACCGGTGGCCGGACTGCAAGTACTCGACGGATCTATCGGGGCAGGCGCGTCCCGAGCCGGAGCCGACCGGCGAGTCGTGTCCTCGCTGCGCGGAGGAGGGACGCGACCCGCCCGGCGAGCTCATCAAGCGAGTCGGCAGGTACGGGCCCTTCATCGGCTGCAACCGCTATCCCGACTGCAAGTACGTGAAGAAGGAGGAGCAGAAGCTCGGGATCTCGTGCCCGAAGTGTAAGGACGAGAAGCGCGATCCGCCCGGCGACATCATCGTCAAGCGCGCGCGCCGTCGCGGCGGCAGCGTGTTCTACGGTTGCAACAAGTACCCCGAGTGCGACTTCACGGTCGGCCAGAAGCCTCTGGAGGATCCGTGCCCGAAGTGCGGGTGGATACTCGTCGAGGCCAAGGAAGGCATCAAATGCGTGCACTGCGATTACAAGCGGGACGCGGAGGGGAACGAGATATCGGAGGGCGCCGGCGACGAGGGCGGGCCCACCGAAGCGGCATGATCCGCTGAGATGGCATCCGCTGCAGAGGAGATCGCGGCACTAAGGGGCACGAAGCCCGCGACCTTCCGCAACCTGCTTCGCGACGCAACGTTCTCGCGGCTCTATCGCGCGATCCTCGTCTCCTCGCTCGGCGACTGGGTTGGCTTCGTGGCGGTGGTCGCGCTCGTCGAGCGTATCGGTGGTCGTTCATCGGGGCTCGCGATCTCGGGCGTGATGCTCGCGCGGCTGCTTCCCTCGATCCTGTTCGGCCCGTTCGCCGGCGTTCTGGTAGATCGGTTCGACCGTAAGAAGCTGATGTTCGTGGCCGATGTCGTACGAGGGATCGGCTACGCGACGCTTCCCCTGTTCCCGCGCCTGCCCTGGATCTACGCCATGTCCTTCCTGATCGAGTGTCTCTCGCTCCTGTGGACGCCCGCGCGTGACGCGATCATCCCGAACATCGTTCCACGCCGGCAGCTCAACAACGCGAACACCGTCGCGCTCGCGACCGGATACGGGACGCTTCCTCTCGGTGGGCTCGTCTACGGCGCCCTCGTGTCGCTCGCGGTCTGGCTCGGCTCGAGCGTGAGCTACTTCGAGGAGAACCCGCAATCGATCGCGCTCTGGCTCGACGCTCTAACGTTCGCTTTCTCCGCCTACATGATCAGCGGGCTCGTGCTGAGCGAGCGGGCGCGCCGGCCGGCCGCTCAGAAGGGACGGCTTCGAGCGGGCGAGGCGTTCAGCGACATCCGCGAGGGAGCGCGGTTCCTCAAGAACCACCTGTTCGCCCGGGCCATGACCATCGGCATCGTGATGGCATTCACCGGCGCCGGAGCGTTGATCTCGGTCGGCGCCATCTTCGCCGACGAGCTCACCGGCGACCCGCGCGCGTGGAGCCTGCTCGTCACCGCCGTGGGGGTCGGGCTCGCGCTCGGGATGGCCCTCGCGGGCCAGGTCCACAAGCTCGTCGACAAGGACGTGTACTTTCCGCTGGCAATCCTCGGCGGCGCCGCGTCTCTGGTGGTCATGGCTCTGACCCCGACCATCGCGCTCGCGGCGGTCGTCACGGTGGTGATGGGCGTGTTCGCGGGATCCACCTGGGTAACCGGGTACACGCTGTTGCACGAGAACGTCTCGGACGAGCTGAGGGGAAGGGTGTTCGGCTCTCTGACGCTGCTGGCTCGCCTCGGCTTGTTCCTTTCTCTGGCCGGGTTCCCGTTCCTCGCCGGCGTGTTGCCCGACTTCACGCTGGGCCTCGGTGATCAGGCGCTGCATCTGACGGGGACCCGGCAGGCGCTGTGGATCGGCGCGGTGGTTATGGTGATCGGCGGATTGTTCTCTCGCCAGGGACTCGCAAAGAGCCGGCTGAACCGGCTGTCGCCGCTTCGGCTGTGGCCGCGCCTGCGCAAGATCGAGAAGCGGGGCCAGTTCATCGCGTTCGAGGGTGTGGAGGGCGCGGGCAAGGGGACGCAGGTGAAGCTCGCGAAGGAGCTCCTGGAGGACCTCGGAAACGACGTGATCGTGACCAGGGAGCCGGGCGGGACCGCTCTCGGAGAGAGGGTTCGCGACTCGCTGCTGGACGACCACGAGGAGGGGATGGACGCCCACGCGGAGGCGCTCCTCTTCGCGGCGAGCCGAGCGCAGCACGTCTCGAAGGTGATCAGGCCCGCGCTCGAGGAGGGCAAGATCGTCCTCTGCGACCGGTACCTCGACTCCTCTCTCGCGTATCAGGGGGCGGGGCGGGGACTCGGGGAGCAGGACGTGCTTTCTCTGAACGTCTGGGCTACCCAGGGCCTCTTCCCCGACCTGGTCTTCCTCCTGCACATGGACCCCGACAAGAGTCGCGAGCGGATCCTGGAGGACCCCGACAGGATCGAGTCCGAGGACCACGCGTTCCATGCGAAGGTGGCCGAGGCGTTCATCCGGATCGCCGAGGATCATCCCGAGCGGTTCGTGGTGATCGACGCCGACGCGCCGCCGGACGTGGTGCACGAAAGGGTGAAGAACGAGCTGATCAAGTTCCTGAAGGTCGATGAGCAGGAGGGCAAGTGATCCCGGTTCTCGCATCGGTGCCCGGGCAGGACGACGCGATCGGATTCCTCGACCGCGCCGTGTCCACGCCGCACCACGCCTACCTGTTCGCGGGGCCGGAGGGCTCGGGAAAGCAGCAGGCGTCGCGCGCGTTCGCCGCCGCGTTGCTGTGTAAGAAAGGCGGCTGCGGCGATTGCCGCGACTGCCGGCTGGCTCTCGAGGACCGCCACCCAAACGTGGTGATCGTCGAGCCCGAGGGCCGCGACATCCGAGTCGGTGAGAACGCGGACGAGGACGGGACCGCACGCTGGCTGACCTCGCGGGCGTACCTCACGGCGCCGGAGGGCGGATGGAAGGTCATGCGCGTTGAGCAGGCGGATCGCATGACGGAGGAGGCCGCCGACGTCCTGCTCAAGGCGCTCGAGGAGCCGCCGGACAAAACCGCGTTCATCCTCTCCTCGGCCAGGCCCGACGAGATCCCCGAAACTGTTAGATCACGCTGCCATACCGTTACGTTTCGCCCTCTGGCCGAAAGCTTCGTGGCCGAGGCGTTGATCGGCGAGGGGATCGACGAGGGCCGAGCTCGACTCGCCGCTCGGATCGCCGGCGGGAATCTCGGCCGTGCCAGGCGGCTTGCGTCGGATCCGCAGGGGCTTGCGTTCCGCGACTCTGCCCTCGAGGCTCTCGAGACGGCGTCGACCGGGCCCGGCGGTGGCCTCGACGCGGCGGAGCAGCTCCTCGCCGCCGCAGGTGAGTACCGCAAGCGAGTCGCGGACAGGCTCAAGGACGACCTCGAGCCGTTCATGGATCCCGACACGGGTGACCCGCTCGAGCAGTACCGGGGCGCGATCCGGCGGCTCGAGGCGCGACACCAGAGGCAGGAGCGCCGGGCCGAACGGGATTTCCTCGACGCCGCGCTGCTCGCCCTCGAGTCGTGGTTCCGCGATCTCCTTCTCGCGGGTGCGGGTGGAGACGCGGGGTGGGCCATCAATCTCGACCGACCGCCGGAGGCCGGAGACCTCTCGCTGTCGGATGCGGCAAGGGCGATCCAGGTTCTCGAGGAGGCGCGCGCCGCCCTGGCCGACGAGACGAACCTGAACGCGCGTCTCGTGCTGGAGGGTGCGTTCCTGCAGCTCGTGCCCGCCGCGGCCCGCGTCTAGGCGTTCGCTACACTTAGCCGGTCGCCGGA
>JBOGVX010000200.1:0-2427 GCA_050693165.1 Actinomycetota bacterium
TTCCTGCGGCGTGGTGACGACCACCATTGAGCCGCTGGGGAGGAAAGTCGCCAGCGACAGGGACACGTCTCCGGTACCCGGAGGCATGTCGACGAGGAGGAAGTCGAGATCGCCCCAGTACACGTCACCCAGGAACTGCTGGAGGGCCTTGTGGAGCATCGGCCCCCGCCAGATGACGGGGGTCTCGTCCGAGACGAAGAAACCCATCGAGATCACCTTCACGCCATACGCCTCCAGCGGAAGGATCATGTCGTTGAACGCGACGGGCTGGCCGCCGACGCCGAGCATCCGGGGGATCGAGAACCCCCACACGTCCGCGTCGAGCACGCCGACCCGATGACCCTCCGCCGCCATCGCCACCGCGAGGTTGGCCGTGACGCTCGACTTGCCCACGCCGCCCTTGCCGGAGGCCACCGCGATGACCTCGGTCTCGCTGTCGGTGAAGAACGTCGGCTGTGCGTGAGCATCCCCGCCACGGAGCTGCTGGACCATGCCCTCGCGCTGCTCCCCGCTCATCGTGCCGAGCACGACCTCAACGCCCGTGACGCCCTCGAGCGGCCCGACCGCGGCCGTCACGTCGGCGTTGATCTTGTCCTTCAGCGGACAGCCGGCGATCGTGAGCAGCACGTGGACGCGAACCGTGCCGTCCGGCTCGATCGCGACGCCCTTGAGCATCCCCAGCTCATCGATCGGCTTTCCGATCTCGGGATCGAGAACACCGTGCAGCGCCTCGCGTACTTTTTCCTCGGTGACCACGCTCCCAGATTATCCTGTTTCCGACCGTGCGTATCGGTCGAACTGCTGGAGGCACCTGGAGGGTGGATGGCGGCCAAGGGAAACGAGGTTCACAAGGCACTCGCCGATGACACCAGGTTCCGGCTCTATCGGTACCTGAAGCTCTCCGACCGCCCCGTCGCCGTCAGCGAGATGGCCCGCCGGCTGTCTCTCCATCCAAACACCCTCCGTCCGCACCTGCGACGGCTCGAGGATGCGGGTCTCGTGTCGCATCAGCTCAGGCGGGGGAGCGGCGTCGGCAGACCTCAGACCCAGTACACGGCCGTCCAGCCGGTGGGCGACGAGGGGCGCGACTTCCGCCTCCTGGCCGAGATGCTGTGCGGACTCCTTCAGACCAAGCGGGAGATCGAGCGTGGGACGGACCTCGCTCGCGAGTGGGGCACCTACATGGTCTCGCAGGGTGGGCCCAAGCCGGGCGTGAAGCTGCCGGAACGGCAGAACCTATCCCGGCTCCAGGACGCGATGTCCCGGGCCGGCTTCGACCCGCGATTCCGCCGCACGGGTAAGAGCGTGGACGTCACGCTCCGCGACTGCCCGTTCCGTGATCTCGCCGACGACTACCGCGACCTCGTCTGCTCATTGCACCGCGGGCTCGTCGAGGGGATGCTAGCCGGGCTGAAGCCGAAGATGACGCTCCGGGAGTTCAAGCCTTTTGCCGAGCGAGGGATCTGCAAGCTCGCCGCGGCAACGCGCGGCTAGAAGCTCGAGGGCTCGTCAGGGGCTACGGCCCTGCGGAGAGAAGCCCGCAGCCGGGCTCGGCATGCTGAAAGCCGTATACAGTGCCTCCCAGAGCGGGCGCCACCAGGGTCTGACCCCGCGCTCCGGGCGCTTCCACCGCCGCGACCGACCAGACCGGACGATCCGTGGGCAGTCGGCACTCCTGGGCCCCGGTCACCCCGTCGTAGATGCCGACAGCGCCCTGATCGTCCTGACCGGACCCGCACGTGGTCCCATCGCGCTGAACAAGCGTCGCGACGACCTCGGGGTGGCTATCGCCGTCGAGGTCGGCGGTTGCCAGACGCAGGGGCCGGAACTTGCCGATCGCGTCGACCCGGCGCCACATAATCTCGCCGGTTCGACCGTCGATCGCCACGATCTCGGGTGCGGGAGGCAGTGTCGGCACGCCCGCAACGTCTCCCATCATCCCGCCCATGGCATCGGTGACGCCGTCCCCGTTGAGGTCCGCAACGGCCAGCGGCCCGACTCCCTGACCGACATACACCGGCGCGCGCCATAGCTCCTCCCCGGTGGCGAGGTCGTATGCGGCGACGCCGTTGAGCATCCCGGGACGGCCGTCGTGCCCCTGGGCGGTGATCAGCTTGGGCTCGGCCTCGCCGGTGATGAAGGCGGGGAAGGGACCGGTGGGCATCCCGCCGGCGCCTCGCTGAGTCCACTTGGGAACGAACGTGGCACCTCCATCCGCCGGGAGGACTCCGTAGGCCGCGAAGTCCACCGCGTGATTCGTGCCGTTCCACTGGTCGAGCCGCACGTGGCTGAGCACCAGGGTCGCGCCGCTGGGGCCGGCCGCAACAGATGCCGTGCTGAGACTGCCGGCCTCCGTCGGCAGGCTTGCCACATCCGTCATCCCTCCTTCTTCGAAGGACACGAGCCGCGTGGTCGAGTCGATGGTGT
>JBOGVX010000201.1:0-2837 GCA_050693165.1 Actinomycetota bacterium
GAGACCGAGTCGAAGGAGACGATCGATGCCTTCGCGGATGCGATGCTCCAGGTCGCTCGCGAGGCGAAGGAGAACCCGGAGCTACTGCATGAAGCTCCGGTGACCGCGCCGGTGCGACGTCTCAACGAGGCGCAGGCGGCCCGCAAGCTCAAGATCCGCTGGTAGCTGCGAGGCCCAGCGCCTCTCGCACCTCGGGAGACGCGAGCGACATGGCCACGAGATCGGCATCATCGAGCTCGACACCTTCGACGGCCGGGATCCCGATCACGTAGAGACCTGCCGCTTTCGCCGAAGCGACTCCGGGCGCCGAGTCCTCGATCGCGATCGCGTCTGTGGGAGTGACGCCGAGGCGAGAGCAAGCCTCCAGGAAAAGGTCAGGAGCCGGTTTCGGGTGGTCCACGTCGTCCGCGGCGACGACGACCTCGAACTGACCCTTGAGCGGTGAGCCATCGAGGGCAACGTCGACCAATCGATGGAAGGAGTTGGACGCGATGGCCATCGGCCGCGTGAGCCGATGCAGCTCCTCGACGAGCTCTACCGCGCCCGGCATCGGATCCAGCCCTTTCACGAAGTCCTCGGCGGCGAGCTCGATCAGCTCCTCCAGGAGCTCGCGTGCCCTGCCGGGTTGGTCGAGCATCGCCTCGAACTGTTTCCCGGTTCCTCCGAGTCCCGTGCCGACGAGCTGAAGCTTGTGCTCCTGCCCGTAGGTGATCCCGTAGCGCCGGAACAGCTCGGTCTCGACGATGGTCCAGCGCGGCTCGCTCTCGAGCAGGACACCGTCGAGGTCGAAGATCACCGGGGGGTTCTCGGAAGGCATCAGCTCAGACTATCCGGGACATCTGAGGTACCTCTACGTTTGGGCTGAATGCCTTTGACGCTGTGACGATCTGTCGGTAGTTTCTAGGCGACGCCGACCAGACGATCGCAGGCCGCGGCTCAGAACCGCGGCCATTTTCATTCAGGGAGGGAGATGCCCGATCAACGCGAGCCCGCCGATGTGGTGATCGTCGGCGCGGGAGCAAGCGGCACCCTTCTGGCCTCTCGACTGCTCCGAGGAGGGAGCGACCGAGGCCCCGTCGTCCTCATCGAGCGCAGCGGAGGGGAGGGTCAGGGCGTCGCGTACTCCACGACTGAGCCTTCCCACGTGCTCAATATCCCCGCAGCGGGCATGAGCGCGGTTCACGACGAGCCCAACCATTTCGTCGACTGGCTCCGCCACTCAGGCATCCAGGCCGGGCCGGACGACTTCATTCCGCGCTCGATGTACGGACGCTATCTGCGCTCGCTGCTCGATGCACCAGGGGGCCGCGCGGATCTACTCCGCATGCGTGATGAAGTAGTGAAGGCTCGTCCCTCGGACAGGGGAGTGATCGTGGAGCTGGCCGGAGGATCGACGATCCACACGCGTCACATCATCCTCGCGATCGGCAATTCTCGGCCGCGCACCCCTTCCTTCATGAAGCCCGCGCTGAGCAGCCGTTACATCGAGGATCCGTGGAGCGCGACCTCGCTCGCGCAGATCGAGCCCACGGATCGGGTGTTGCTCGTCGGAACCGGTCTGACGGCCGTGGATGTCATGCTCACGCTCGAGTCGCGAGGCCACTCGGCGACCATCCATGCCGTCTCGCGCCACGGACTACTCCCTCAGGTGCATCGGCTGCCCCCGGAGCGTCCTTCCTCTCTCCGGGCGCTGCCGGCCCTCCCTTCGCCGCTCACCACCTCGCATCTCGTCAGATGGGTGAGGAGCGAGATCAGGACCGCCGAGGCGGAGGGCGCCGACTGGCGAGACGTCATCAACGACCTCCGTCCGTGGACGCAAAGTCTGTGGATGGAGCTGTCGCAGAGCCAGCGGCGAGTATTTCTCGAGCGAGTCGCCAGGTTCTGGTCCGTGGTACGACACCGGATGGCGCCTCGGGTGGGCGAGATGATCGAGCGGATGCGAAGCACGGGCCAGCTGATCGTTATGGGCGCTCGCCCTCGGGTCGAGCGGCGAGGCGACGGCTTCCGCGTGGGCCTTCAGTCGAGTGAGGGAAGCAGGGACCTGCGCGTCAACTGGATCGTCAATTGCACCGGGCCGGAACTAGATCCCGCGCGCTCGGAGGAGCCTCTCGTGTGCTCGTTGCTTTCCAGCGGGGCGACACGACGCGATCCTCTCGGCCTCGGGTTCGACTGCACGGCCGACGGCCGTCTGATCGATGCCTCGGGAGCAGCTAACCGTCGCCTGTGGGCCATCGGATCTCTACGGGTGGGATCGCTATGGGAGTCGACGTCGGTGCCTGAGATCCGAGAGCAGGCCGCCGCGCTCGCTCTCGAGCTTGATCGAGAGAGCGCCCTCGTTTAGGAGTGACTTTGGAGCCTCATGGCGTGCCGTTCCGTGACGCCGCTCGGTTCTGGGTGAAGCTCGGCTTCATCAACTTCGGCGGGCCCACCGGCCAGATCGCGATCATGCACGACGAGCTGGTCGAGAAGAGGCGCTGGATCAGCAACAGTCGGTTCCTGCACGCGCTGAACTTCTGCATGCTGCTTCCGGGGCCGGAGGCTCACCAGCTGGCGATCTACATCGGCTGGCTTCTGCACAAGGTCCGTGGCGGCTTGCTCGCGGGGATCTCGTTCCTGCTTCCTGCGTTCTTCCTGATGATGGGCCTGTCGTGGGTCTACGTGGTCCACGGCGACGTCGCGCCCGTCGCGGGAGTCCTGTCCGGCCTTCAGGCCGCCGTCGTGGGGATAGTGGCGGCGGCCCTGATCCGGATCGGCACACGGGCCCTGCACAGCTGGGCCATGGCCGCCATAGCTGCTGGAGCTTTCGCTGCCATCTTCGTGGCCCATGTGCCGTTTCC
>JBOGVX010000202.1:0-2852 GCA_050693165.1 Actinomycetota bacterium
GCGTCTGTCCCAAGAGCTTCTCGAACTCCGTGGTCTCTTCTTGTCGCCCCGCTAGATACGGAGGCATGTGCCCGGCACCGGGTCGAAATGGATTTTCGAAGGGGACTCCCGTTTCCATTTCCTGTTATCCTTCTTGCTGCTATTAGTGAGGAACCTAAATTTAGCCCAAGCGCTAATAGAGTGTCAATACTCGAATCTCAGGCCAGACCGTAGCGGTCGGCAGTGACATACGACGCGAACCCGTGCTTAGCCGGGGGTCGGCAGGACGTCGGGGATGATGTCCGGCTCGGGCTCGCTCTCCTCCGCAGGAGCCGGCGGTGGCGCCTCGCCTCCGGGATCCTCACCGGACCGGTCGGTGGCCGGCTTCTCCGCCGCAGGCCCATCCGCCGTGCTTCCCGTGGACGGAGTGCCGCCGGCGGAGGCCGAGCCCGTCCCAAGGCTGTCCTCCGGCTGCGGGATGGTCATCATGAACGCGCGCCAGATCGCAGCGGGAAGGGAGCCGCCCGTGATCGGAATGCCGTGGACGTTCGTCATCGGCACCTGGCCCCGCGCGTAGCCCATCCAGACGCAGGTGGCCACATCTGCGGTGTACCCGCAGAACCATGCGTCGGCGTGGTTCTGTGTGGTGCCGGTCTTCCCGGCCACCGCGACACCGGGGATCGCCGCTCCGGTTCCCGTACCGCCGGCGACCACGTCCAGGAGGATGTCGGTCACCTGCGAGGAGACGCTCTCGGATATCGCTCGCCGTCCCCCGGCATCCATGCGCTCAACCACCTGGCCTCGCGAGTCCGTGATCCACCTGACGCCGGTCGGCTTCCGGTAGATGCCACCCGACGCGAAGGTCGCGAACGAGGACGCCATGTCCAGAGGAGTCACCTCTGCCGTGCCGAGCGCGAGAGACAGGACGGACGGCAGATCGGTGCGGATGCCCATCTCGCGGGCGATGTCGACCACGGCTTCCGGTCCGACCTCTTCGATCAGCTGCGCGAAGACGGTGTTGACCGAGCTCACCGTTGCGGAGCGAACCGACAGCGACCCGTACGAGGAGCCGCCGAAGTTGCTGACGTTCCACGGTGACCCTCCGTCTCCCTGGATCGTGATCGAGCCCGGCGCCGAGTACACGTCATACGGGGTGATGCCGTTCTCGAGCGCCGCCGCCAGCACGAAAGGCTTGAAGGCCGAGCCGGCCTGCCGTCCCGTGCCCCCCTGACCCGTCGCGAGGTTGACCTGCGAGCGGTGGAAGTCCCGCCCGCCGACCATCGCGAGGATCCCTCCGGTGCGCACATCGATCGACACCAGCGCCGCCTGAGGGTCCCCCGGCTGGTTGAGGATCCCGGCGATCGCGCGCTCGGCCGCGTGCTGCATGTCGAGATCCAGGGTCGTCTCGATGTTGAGTCCGCCGCGATAGAGAGCGTCGGCCCCGTGTCGCCTGCGGATGTCCCGCGTCAGCCAGTCGACGAAGTAGGCGGCCTGCGACTCCTGTGGCTCGCGGGGAGCGACGACCACCTGCTGGGCCCGAGCGGCCCTTGCCTCGGCCTCGGTGATGTAGCCGACCGTGACCATCCGCCCGAGGACCCAGTCGCGTCGCTCGAGGGAGGCCTCGGGCTCGGCGCGAGGGTTGTAGCGGTTCGGGCTCGCGACCACCCCGGCCAGCGTCGCGGCCTGGCTGAGATCGAGGTTCCACACGTGCCTGCCGAAGTACTCCTGTGCCGCGGTCTCGACACCGTAGGCGCCCTCTCCGAAGTAGATCTGGTTCAGGTACATCTCCAGGATCCGGTCCTTCGAGTAGCGCCGCTCGAGGCGCAGTGCCATGACGGCTTCGCGGATCTTCCTGCCGAGCGTTCGCTCGCGGCCCACGTAAGGGTTGGAGGTGTTCCGAACGAGCTGCTGGGTGATCGTCGAGCCTCCCTGGAACCTCCCCCCGGTCAGGTCCTGCCAGACGGCCCTGCCGATCGCGATGGGGTCGATCCCGGAGTGCTCGTAGAAGCGCTCGTCCTCCGCGGCCAGGAATGCCTGCTTCACATCCGCCGGCACGCGCCCGATCGGAACCACCACACGGCGCTCCTCGGCGTTCACACGGGCGAACATCCGCCCATCCTTCGCGTAGAGGAATGCCGACTGGAGCGGTGCGGGCGGGTCGTACGGCAAGGGGGCGAGGATGACGACCCCGGTCGTGAGGACGGCCAGCGCCAGGATCAGCACGACGAACCTGTTCAGCCACCACCCGAGCCCGAGGCCCCTGAGAGGGACGCGCTCGCGCCTCTCCCTCCTCAGCGCGGAGCGGGGCACCTTGAACCCCTCACGCTCCATCAGATGGTCGAAGTCGCGCCGGACGCGGCGCTCCTCTCGGACCCTGTCGATCATGCCTGGCACGGGATGGTCCCTTCTGGCTGGTCGGGAAGGGTTTCGACGCTCAGGGGGAGCCCATCCTTCCTTTGGACGGAATTGTCGTCCATTATCGTTCCTGGGAGCGAGCGTTGAAACAGAGAAGGTCGCCTGAGCGACCGCCGGGGCAGGGGGCGGCATACGACGGGACCGAGCGACTCCGCGCCGCCTTCGAGGGCGCGCCGAGCGGCATTGCCCTGCTCGATCTCGAGGGCCATTTCCTTCAGGTGAACCCGGCGCTGTGCCGGATCCTCGGAAGATCGGAACGGGAGCTCTTGCAGCAGTCGTGGCGAGACGTGACGCATCCGAAGGACCGGGCGGTGCAGGAGCAGTACGAGCGCGAGGCGCTCGACGGGGGTCAGCCGGACTTCCAGTGGGAGAAGAGGTACGTCCGGCCGGACGGCTCCGACACCTGGACGCTCACGAGCCGGTCGCTGGTACGAGGCGAGGACGGCTCACCCCTGTAC